>JBPEXR010000191.1:0-2913 GCA_052031355.1 Paracoccaceae bacterium | reverse complement strand
ATCGACCACCGCGTCGCGAATGTAGACCGGCACCACGGGCCGGCCGCTTTGCGCGGCGGCATGCAACGCGGGGTGATCGGCCAGCCGCAGATCGCGGCGGAACCACAGAAGGATCGGGGCGGATGTGCGCACGGGGCCTCGTCAACGTCGTCGCTCAAAGCTAATACGGCGCGTCCGGGCGTCCAGATCATCCGGGGCGAGGCTGCCGGCGCCGCCCCGCCCCGCGGCGACACAACTCGGCGTCGAGCGCTTCCAGCAGCTGCGTCACCTCCTCCTGGGAGGTGTAGTGCACGAAGGACAGCCGCAGCACGCCGCGCGCCGGGTCCACGCCCAGCGCCTGCAGGGCGCGCACCGCGTAGAAATCGCTGGCGGCGGCCATGATGCCACGGCGGGCCAGCGCCTCGGCCAGGGCGCGGGGGTCGGATTTCGTCTCCAGCGCGACGGTGGGCGCGCGCGCCTCGGCCTGCGCCGGGCCCAGCAGGCGCACGGAGTTGCGGGCGCCGGCGAAATCCAGCAGCGGTTGCAGCAAGGCCACCTCGTGGGCGCGCATCAGATCGTGCACCCCGCGCCCGCGCGCCGCCGCATCCCCCGCGATCCCGTGCCGTTCGGCCAGCGCGTCGATGTAATCGGCGATGCCCGCACAGGCGGCGACCTGCGCGTGGTCGGGACCGGCCGGGGTGAACCGCTTGCCCGGCAGATCGGCGTTGAAGAAATGCCCCTGGTTGGGCAGCAGCCGCGCCAGTTGCGGCGACATCACCATGATCCCCTGGTGCGGCCCGTAGGTCTTGTAGGCCGAGAACAGGTAGATGTCCGCCCCCAGCGCGCCGAGGTCCGGCAGGCCGTGCGGGGCGTAGGAGACACCGTCGACGCAGGTGAAGGCGCCGGCCGCATGGGCGCGGGCGGTGATCTCGGGCACCGGGTTGATCTGGCCGACCACGTTGGAGCAATGCGGAAAGCACACCAGGCGCACCTTGTCGTCGAGCAGCGCGTCGAGCTGGTCCAGCGCCAGCGCGCCGCTTTCCGGGTCGATCGCCCATTCGCGGATCTCGATCCCCTCCGCCTCCAGCCGCCGCCAGGGGCCGGAGTTCGCCTCGTGGTCCTGCTGGGTGACGACGATCGCCTCGCCCGGCTGCATCCACTGGCGGAAGGCATTGGCCAACACGTAGGTGTTCTGCGTCGTCGAGGGCCCGAAGCTGAGCTGCTCGGGCGCCACGTTCATCAGCGCGGCGAGGCGGTCGCGCGCCTCGTCCATCTCCTGCCCGCCGAGGCGCGAGGCCTCGAAGGGGCCGTAGGGCTGGACCTTGCGGCTGCGGTAGAAGCGCGTCAGGCGGTCGATCACCTGCTGGCAGGCGTAAGAGCCGCCGGCGTTCTCGAAAAAGGCCTGGCCGGCGAGGCCGGGCTCGGCGAAGGCGGGAAACTGGCTGCGGATGAATGCGATATCGTATGTCATGGGCGGCACATTCGCGGGGTGCGCCCGGGGCGTCAAGATCGTGCGATCACCGGGGAATTGGCCCGGCTGGCGGCGGGCGGGGTCGCCTTTGTGCGCGGCAAAGGGGGCCGTCTGCCCCCTCTTGGCCCTGCGGGCCAATTCACCCCCGAGAGTATTTGGGGCGAGATGAAGGGGATCCGGATGGAAACAGGGGCCCCGCTGGGGGCCCCTGTCGCGGTTTGGCTTTCCTCAGACCTTTCGCTCGGTGCGCAGGCCCTGGAAGATGGCGGCGCACATCACCAGAAGGACCAGCGTGAACGGCAGGCCGGTGGATATGACCATCGCCTGAAGCGCGGTCAGCCCGCCGCCGATCAGCAGCACGATGGCCACGGCGCCCTCGAAGATGCACCAGAAGACACGCTGCGGCACCGGGGCGTCGATCTTGCCGCCGGCGGTGATCGTGTCGATCACCAGGCTGCCGCTGTCCGAGGAGGTGACGAAGAAGACGATCACCAGGATGATCCCCAGCGTCGAGGTGATGCCGGCGAAGGGCAGCTCCGACAGCATGCCGAAGAGCGAAAGCTCCGGGCTGTAGCTGTCGATGACGTATTGCTTCACCAGGCTCGAGCCTTCCGAGAAGATCTGCGTGATCGCCGTGCCGCCGAAGACGGCCATCCAGAGCACGCAGACCACGCTGGGCACGATGAGCACCGAGATCAGGAACTCGCGCACCGTGCGGCCGCGGCTGACCCGCGCGATGAACATGCCGACGAAGGGCGACCAGGAGATCCACCAGGCCCAGTAGAAGGCCGTCCAGCCCTCGCGGTAGCTGTCATCGGTGCGCCCCACCGGGTTCGAGAGCGGCACGAGTTCCTGCGCGTAGGTCCAAAGGCCCACCCCGAAGCCGGAGAGCAGCTCCGCCGTGGGGCCGACGAAGAGCACGAAGAGCAGCAGCAGCGCCGCCAGCACCATGTTGATCTCCGACAGGCGCTTGACGCCGCCGTCGAGGCCGCGCAGCACCGAGATGAGCGCGACGATGGTGATGCCCGAGATCAGGATGACCTGCAGGTTGATGCCGTTGGGCAGGCCGAAGACGAACTCCAGCCCCGCGCCCGACTGCTGCGCGCCGAAGCCCAGCGAGGTGGCGAGGCCAAAGAGCGTGGCGAAGACGGCGAGCGTGTCGATGATGTGCCCGGTCCAGCCCCAGACCCGTTCCCCGAAGAGCGGGTAGAAGGCCGAGCGGATCGTCAGCGGCAGGCCCTTGTTGTAGGAGAAGAGCGCCAGAGCCAGTGCCACCACGGCGTAGATCGCCCAAGGGTGCAGACCCCAGTGGTAGATCGTCGCCGCCAGGCCGATGCGCCGGGCGGCCTCTATGTTGCCCTCGATCACGCTGCCGTCCTCGGCGAAGGGCGAGGGCGTTCCCAGCGGCTCGGAGACGGCCATGTGGTAGACCGGCTCCAGCACGCCGAAGAACATCAGCCCGA
>JBPEXR010000190.1:0-3270 GCA_052031355.1 Paracoccaceae bacterium | reverse complement strand
GAACCCCTCCCGATAGCTCGCGGCTCTTGCAGGTCACCCGGAACAGACGGGCAGCAAACAGAGCGCCCCCTCCTCTCCGCTCGAACGCGAAGCGGCCCGCCATTCTCGGCAAAGCCGCATCGCGGGCGCCGGGCCTGGGGCCAAACCTCTCTCGCAAACATCCCACCAGTTTTCGTCTGCCAAGGGCACCCCACCCGGGCGTCTAGCAGTAACGGCACCCTCGACAGGATCGCGAGCAGCGAACCAAGCGACCCAACCACCCCCAAACGCGAAGCGGCCCCGCCATTCCTGGCAGGGCCGCATCGAATACCGATTCGGAAATTCGGGCGATCAGGCGCTGGCCTGGGCCTTTGCGATTTCCTTTTTCACCTTCAGGGCGTTGGGGGACAGCTCTTCGTCCTTCGCCTTGGCCAGGAACTTGTCCAGCCCGCCGCGGTGATCGACCGAGCGCAGCGCCGCCGCCGAGATGCGCAGCTTGATGCCGCGGTTCAGCGTTTCGGACTGCAGCGTCACGTCGTTCAGGTTCGGCAGGAACCGACGCTTGGTCTTGTTGTTGGCGTGGCTGACATTGTTGCCCGTCATCGGGCCTTTTCCGGTCAGTTCGCAGCGGCGCGACATGTCGTTACCTCGTCTTTTTCAGGTGCAGGGCCGCTCGGCCCGCCAAAGCAAAAGGGCGCCGCTTTGGCCGCGCCCGAAATCCGTCCCGCGCTAATAGGCGGTTCGCGAAGGAAGGTCAAGGGCGCCCGGCGCGGGTTTTTGCAGCCGCGGCGCGGGGCCTCCCCGGCCCCCGCCGGGCGCCTAGCCGCCGCCCCCGCGCAACTGCGCCAGAACCGCCTCGGCGGCGCGGGCGGGCGTGACCTCCCCGGCGGCGACGCGGGCGCCCTCGGCCTCCACGGCGGCGCGGCCCTCGGGGGCGCGCAACTGGGCCAGAAGGCGCTGGCGCAGCTCCTCCTCGAACCAGAACCGGGCCTGCCCGGCGCGGGCGCGGGCGAAATGCCCCGCCTCGCGCCGCCAGTCGGTCAGCGCCTGCATCTGCTCCCAGGCCTCGTCCAGCCCGTGCTCCTCGGTGGCGGAGACGCAAAGGGCCTTGGGAAAGCCGTCGGGGTCCTGCGGGCGGCGGCGCAGCAGGCGCAGCGCGCCGGCGTAATCGGCGCAGGTGCGGATGGCCGCCTCGCGCAGCCCGCCGTCGGCCTTGTTCACCAGGATCAGGTCGGCCATCTCCATGATGCCGCGCTTGACGCCCTGCAACTCGTCCCCGCCGCCGGGGGCCAGCAGCAGCACGAAGAGGTCGGCCATCTCCGCCACCATGGTTTCCGACTGGCCCACCCCCACGGTCTCGATCAGCACGACGTCGAAGCCGGCGGCCTCGGCGATCACCGCGGCCTCGCGGGTGCGGCGGGCCACGCCGCCGAGGTGGCTCTGGCTGGGAGAGGGGCGGATGAAGGCCGCGGGGTCGCGCGCCAGCCGGTCCATGCGCGTCTTGTCGCCCAGGATCGAGCCGCCCGAGCGCGCCGAGGAAGGATCCACCGCCAGAACGGCGACGCGCTTGCCCTGGCCCGTCAGCATGGTGCCGAAGGCCTCGATGAAGGTGGATTTGCCAACCCCCGGCGTGCCCGACAGGCCGATCCGCAGCGCCTCGCGCCGGCCGGCCTCGGGATGGCGGCGCAGCGCCTCCAGAAGGGCCGCGGCCTGGTCGCGGTGATCGTCCCGCTGGCTTTCGACCAGCGTGATGGCGCGGCTCAGCGCCCGGCGGTTGCCGCTTGCGATCTGGTTGGCCAGTGCCTCGATGTCCATGGGCGCCCCTCGCTTGCTGGGGCCTAATGTGCATGGCGCGCGGCGGGGTGCAAGGGCGCGGCCCCGGCGGCGTCCCGCTGGAAATCGCCGCGCGGCTGGCCGATAAGCGGGGGATGACCCGCCGCGCCCCCGATACGCCCCCCGCCTCGCCACCCGAGGCGCCCGCCGCCCTGCCGATCGAGGCGGTTCTGCCCCAGCTCTGCGCCGCGCTTGCGGAGGCCGGGCGCGCGGTGCTGGAGGCCCCGCCCGGCGCCGGCAAGACCACCCGCGTGCCGCTGGCGTTGCTGGAGGCCGGGCTGACCCGGGGCCGCATCGTCATGCTGGAGCCGCGCCGCCTGGCCGCCCGCGCCGCGGCCGAGCGCATGGCCGAAACCCTGGGCGAGGCGGTGGGGCAGACCGTCGGCTACCGCATCCGCGGCGAGGCGAAGACCGGCCCCGCCACCCGGATCGAGGTGGTGACCGAGGGCATCCTGACGCGGATGCTGCAATCCGCCCCCGACCTGCCGGGCGTCGGCGCGGTGATCTTCGACGAGTTCCACGAGCGCTCGCTCAACGCCGACCTGGGTCTGGCCCTCTGCCTGGAGGTGGCCGGGGCGCTGCGCGACGACCTGCTGCTGCTGGCGATGTCGGCCACCCTCGACGCGGCGCCCGTGGCGCGCCTCATGGGCGATGCGCCGCGCATCACCTCCGAAGGGCGCGCCTACCCGGTCGAGACGCGCTGGCTGGACCGCCCCCTGCCCAAGGGCACGCGGCTGGAGGGCGCCTGCGCCGACCTGGTTACCCGCGCGCTTCGGGAGGCGGAAGGCGGCGTGCTGGTCTTCCTGCCCGGCGAGGGCGAGATCCGGCGCACCGCCGCCTTGCTGAAGGACCGCCTGCCGCCCGAGGTGCGCCTGCGCCCCCTTTACGGCGCGATGGATTTCGCCGACCAGCGCGCCGCGATCCGCCCCGAGACCGAGCCGGGCGCGCGCAAGCTGGTTCTGGCCACCGCCATCGCCGAAACCTCGCTGACGATCGAGGATATCCGCGTCGTCGTCGATGCCGGGCGCGCGCGGCGGGCCCGGTTCGATCCGGGCAGCGGCATGTCGCGGCTGGTGACCGAACGGGTCAGCCGGGCCGAGGCGGTGCAGCGCGCGGGCCGCGCCGGCCGGGTGGCGCCGGGGGTGGCCTACCGCCTTTGGGCGCAGGCCGAGGAAGGCGCCCTGCCCGCTTATCCGCCAGCGGAGATCGAGACCGCGGACCTCTCCGCGCTGGTTCTGGAACTGGCGCTCTGGGGCGCGCAGGCGGGCGATCTGCCCTTCCTGACCCCGCCGCCCGAGGCCGCCCTGGCCGAGGCGCGCGCCCTGTTGCAGGACCTGGGCGCGCTGGACGCGCAGGGCGCGATCACCGCGCATGGCCGGCGGCTGGCCGCCCTGCCCCTGCATCCGCGACTGGGCCACATGCTGCTGCGCGCCGGGCCGGGGGCGGCGGATCTGGCCG
>JBPEXR010000019.1:0-1649 GCA_052031355.1 Paracoccaceae bacterium | reverse complement strand
CCGGAAAGCGGCCACCGCCGACCGGCTTTCGTCAACCTGCAGCAATACTACGTCGAGCAATTCCTGGTCGAACGCATCCGCGCGCTGCAGGCCGAGGGCGCCCCGATCGAGCTGCGCGGCCGCAACCGCGTCATCGCGGCGGACCCGCGCGCCGATCACGTGGCGCTGCGGGTGGAGACGCCCGATGGCCCCTACGACCTGCAAGCCGATTGGCTGATCGCCTGCGACGGCGCCCGCTCGCCCCTGCGCGGCATGCTGGGCCTCGATTTCGTCGGCCGGGTCTTCGAGGACAACTTCCTGATCGCCGACGTGACGATGGAGGCCGATTTCCCGACCGAGCGCTGGTTCTGGTTCGACCCGCCCTTCAACCCCGGCCAGTCGGCGCTGCTGCACAAGCAGCCCGACGGCGTCTGGCGGATCGACCTTCAGCTGGGCTGGGACATCGACAAGGAGGCCGAGAAAGCGCCCGAACGGGTGATCCCGCGCCTGCGGGCCATGCTGGGCGAGGCGGTGGAGTTCACCCTCGAATGGGTGTCGATCTACACCTTCCAGTGCCGCCGGATGGAACGGTTCCGCCATGGGCGGGCGATCTTCGCGGGCGACAGCGCGCACCAGGTCAGCCCCTTCGGCGCGCGCGGCGCCAACAGCGGCATCCAGGACGTCGACAACCTGTGCTGGAAGCTGGACGCGGTGCTGCGCGGCACGGCGCCCGAGACGCTGCTCGACACCTACGATGCAGAGCGGATCGCCGCGGCCGAGGAGAATATCCTCAACTCCACCCGCTCGACCGATTTCATCACCCCCAAGAGCCCCGCGAGCCGGCTTTTCCGCGACGCGGCGCTGGACCTTGCCGCGCAGCACGAATTCGCCCGGCCGCTGATCAATTCCGGCCGGCTCAGCCTGCCGGCGACCTACGACGCCTCGCCGCTTTCCACCCCGGATGCGCTGGCCGGCGGGCCGGCGCGCAGCCGCCCCGGCGCGCCCTGCCCCGACGCGCCCACCGCCACCGGCCCGCTGCTGGCGCAGCTGCAGGGCAACGGCTTCACGCTGCTGGCCATCGGCAGCCCGCCGCCCCGGCTGCCCGCGCCGGCCGAGATCCCGGGCGCCGAGGCCGCGCAGCTGGACGTGCTGGCCCTCGATCCCGCCGAGGCGCCGGACGAAGCGCTGGCCGAACGCTACCTCGGGGCCGCGCGCCAGGCGGTCTACCTGCTGCGCCCCGACCAGCATGTCGCCGCACGCTGGACGCAGGCCAGCGCCGCGCAGGTATCCGAGGCGCTGGACCGCGCGCTTGGCCGCGCGCCTGGCCGCGCCCCGGTGCCCGCCCAGGAAGGAGCCCCCGCATGAGCCTGACCCTTGCCCCGAACCTTGCTGCCCCGGACGATGTCTACGCCGCGCTGCTGGAGGCCCACGAGGGGCTGACCGAGGCGGAAAGCGCCGCCCTCAACGCCCGGCTGATCCTGGTGCTGGCCAACCACCTGGGCGATCCGGAGGTGCTTCGCGAGGCGATCGCGGTGGCGCGCGCCGCTGGGGCGCCCGATGCCCGGAACAGCGCAGAGGCGGGCACGGCATGAGCGAGATCGTCCTTTATGACTACTGGCGCTCCTCCGCCGCCTACCGGCTGCGCATCGCGCTGAACCTGGCGGGGCTGG
>JBPEXR010000189.1:0-1977 GCA_052031355.1 Paracoccaceae bacterium | reverse complement strand
CGCGTCGACGACGTGATCGAGCAGCTGGCCGGGCAGCTGTCGCAGCTGGCGCGGCAGGCTCGCCAGGCCGCGCGCTACCGCGCCATCGGTGAGGAGCTGCGCCGCGCCGACGGCATGTTGCTCTACCGCCGCTGGAAGGAGGCCGACACCGCCCGGGCCGAGGCCGACGCCCGCCTGCGCGCGGCGGTCACCGCCGCCGCCCAGGCCGAGACGCAGGTGCGGGGCGCCGCGAAGGCGCGCGAGGCCGCCGAGGCCGCGCTGCCGCCCCTGCGCGAGGAAGAGGCGATCGCCGCCGCGGTGGTCCAGCGTCTCGGCGTGCAGCGCGACACGCTGGAAGAGCAGGAAAGCCGCGCCCGCCAGACCATCGACACGCTGACCCGCCGCATCGCCCAGCTGACCCACGACCTGGAACGTGAGGCCGGCCTCAACCGCGACGCGGGCGAGACGATCGAACGCCTTGAGTGGGAAGCGGCCGAGCTGGAGAAGGCTGGCGCCGGGCACGAGGAACGCCTGCAGGCTGCCCAGGCCGCCGCCGCCGAGGCCGCCGAGGTGCTGCGCGCCCGCGAAAGCGACCTGGCCCGCGTCACCGAGGATGTCGCCCGGCTGGCCGCGCGCCACCAGTCGGCCCGCCGGCTGGTCGAGGACAACCGCAAGACCGCCGAGCGCGGCGAGGCCGAGGCCGCCCGCGCGCGCCAGGCGATGGAAGAGGCCCGCGCCGCCCTGCAGAAGGCCGAGGCTGACTTCGCCGCCGCCACCGAGGCCGAGGGCCGCGCCCGCGCCCTGGCCGAGCGCGCCGAGGCCGCGCTGACCGCCGCCGACGAGGCGCGCGGCGCCGCCCAGGCGCGCGAGGCCGAGGCCCGGGCCGAACGCTCGGAAGCCGAGGGCGAGGCGAATGCCCTGCGGGCCGAGGTCACCGCCCTGGCCAAGCTGGTGCAGCGCGATACCGCCGAGGGCGGCCAGGTGCTGGACCGGCTGCAGGTGGAACAGGGGTTCGAGAAGGCCCTGGGCGCCGCGCTGGCCGACGATCTGCGCGCCCCGGAGGTCGAGGAGGACGGCCCCTCCGGCTGGTCCGTGCTGCCGCCCTATGCCGAGGCGCAGCCGCTGCCCGCCGGGGTCACGCCCCTCAGCCGCCATGTCTCGGTCCCCGAGGTTCTGGCCCGGCGGATGGAGCAGATCGGTCTCGTCGATACCGACGAGGGCGGCCGCCTGCAGGCGCAGCTGCGCCCCGGCCAGCGGCTGGTCAGCCTTGAAGGGGATCTCTGGCGCTGGGACGGCTTTCGCGCCTGGGCCGAGGATGCGCCGTCGGCCGCCGCGTTGCGCCTGCAGCAGCTGAACCGGCTGGAAGAGCTGAAACAACAGATGGAGCGCGCCACCGTGCGCGTCGATGCGGCGGTGCAGGCGCATGAGACGCTGAAGACCCGCCTGGCCGATCTGACGCGCGCCGACCGCGAGGCGCGCGAGGCGCGGCGCGAGGCGGACCGCCAGGCGGCCGAGGAAAGCCGCGCGCAAAGTCGCGCCGAGGCGGAGCGGAACCTGGCCGCCGGCAAGCTGGAAAGCCTGGGCCTGGCCGCCGCGCGCCACGAGGAGGAAGCCGCCGCCGCCCGCGCCGCCCTGCGCGAGGCCGAGCGCGCCCTGGCCGCGCTGGAGGATCTCGACGCCGCGCGGGCCAAGGCCGAGGACGTCAAGATGACCGTCGAGGCCGCGCGCATGACGATGATGACGCGCCGCTCCGCCCAGGAGGAACTGCGCCGCGAGGGCGAGGCCCGGGTGAAGCGCCGGCAGGAGGTCACGCAGGAGCTTTCGGGCTGGCGCCACCGGCTGAGCACCGCCGAGACCCGCAGCCAGGAGCTGGGCCAGCGCAAGGCGGCCTCGGAGGCCGAACTGGCCGAGGCCAGCGCCGCGCCGGAGCGCATTGCCGAGAGCCGCGCCGAGCTGTCGCGCCAGATCACCGAGGCCGAGGCCCCCCAGGCCGCCGCG
>JBPEXR010000188.1:0-7170 GCA_052031355.1 Paracoccaceae bacterium | reverse complement strand
AGGACTGCGTCGCGCGCCCGGCGCTGGACGCGGCGCTGCCCTGGATCACCGCGGCCCCGGCGCAGGGCCGGATCGCCACCACTTGCCGCCGCGCCGATTTCGGCGCGCGGGAGCTGGACGTGCCACTGACGTTGGACCCCGAGGCGGGCGTGCTGGGCGACCGCTGGGCCCGCGCCGCCTGGCTGCGCGATGCGGCGGGCCACCCGGACCCGCGCATCCAAGTGTGCATCCTTGGCGCGCGGGTGCACCGGCTGGTCTGCTGCCACGCGCCCGGCATGCCGCACCCGGGCGATACGTTGATCGCCGATATCGACCTGTCGGAACGGGCGCTGCCCACCGGCGCGCGGCTGCGGGCGGGTGGCGCGGTGCTGGAGGTCTCGGACATCTTCAACGACGCCTGCGTGAAATGGCAGGCGCGCTATGGCCGGGCCTCGCGCGACTGGATCAACGTGCCGGAAAACCGCCCCCTGCGGCTGCGCGGCGTGCTGTGCCGCATCATTCGCGGCGGCGTGGTGGCGCCGGGGGATGTCATCGCCCCGGCCTGAGGACCCGCCCGCTTCATCTCGCCAGAAATACTCCGGGGGTGAATGGCGCGCAGCGCCAGAGGGGGCAGCGCCCCCTTTCCCGCCCCGGCCCCCACGCCACGCTTCTTCCGCCGCCCCTTCCGCCGCCCGTTCCGCCTGAGGGCCGCGCCGGCGGCCCGCCGCGTCAGTTCCCCGGCGGCACCAGCTTGCCGGGGTTCATCAGGTTCTCGGGGTCCAGCGCCCGTTTGACCGCGCCCATCACGTCCCAGGCCGCGCCGTGCTCGCGCGCCATGTAGTCCAGCTTGCCCATGCCGATGCCATGCTCGCCCGTGGCGGTGCCGCCAAGGCGCAGGGCCAGCTCGACCCAGCGGTCCGACAGGCGCTTGGCTTCTTCCATCTCCTCGGGCCGGGCCGGGTCGACCAGCAGGACGACGTGGAAATTGCCGTCCCCGACGTGGCCCAGGATCGGGCCGGGGATACCGGCGCCGGCAAGGTCGGCCTGCACCGCGTCCACCGCCTCGGCCAGGCGCGAGATCGGCACGCAGACATCCGTCACCAGCGTGCGCGCGCCGGGGCGCGAGGCCAGGATCGCGTAGGCCGCATTGTGCCGCATCGTCCACAGCGCGCGGCGTTCCTCCGGGCGGGTGGACCACTTGAAATCGCGCCCGCCGTGCTCCTCGGCGATGGCGCCGAAGCCCTCGGCCTGCTCGGCCACGCCCTGGGGTGAGCCGTGGAACTCCACCAGCAGGTGCGGCACCTCGGGCAGGGCGGCGTCGGAATAGGCGTTGAAGGCGGCGCAGCTGGCGCCGTCGACGAACTCGATCCGCGCCATGGGCAGCCCCGACTGGATGGTGTCGATCACCGTGCGCACCGCGTCGTGGATCGACCCGAAGGCGCAGGTCGCGGCCGAGATCGCCTCGGGCTGGCCCTGAAGGCGCAGCGTCAGCTCGGTGATCAGGCCCAGCGTGCCCTCCGAGCCGACGAAGAGCCCGGTCAGATCGTAGCCGCTGGCGCTTTTGCGCGCCCGGCTGCCGGTGCGGATGATCCGCCCGTCGGCCAGCACCGCCTCCACCCCCAAAACGTTGTCGCGCATCGTGCCATAGCGCACCGCCGTGGTGCCGCTGGCGCGCGTCGCCGCCATCCCGCCGAGCGAGGCGTTGGCCCCCGGATCGACCGGGAAGAACAGCCCCGTGGCGCGCAACTCCTCGTTCAGCGCCTCGCGGGTCAGGCCGGGCTGCACGGTGCAATCCATGTCGGCCTGGCGCACCTCCAGCAGGCGGTTCATGTGCGCGAAATCCACCACCACGCCGCCGCGCACCGCCAGGGCGTGCCCCTCCAGCGAGGTGCCGGCCCCCCAGCCGGTGACCGGAACGCCATGTTCGGCGCAGATCCGCACCAGCGCCTGCACCTGCGCGGTGTCGCGCGGATAGGCCACGGCGTCGGGCGGGGTGAGGGGGAAATAGCTCTCCGAGCGACCGTGCAACTCCAGATCGGACTTGGAGCGGGTCAACCCTTCGCCTAGTAAGGAAGTCAGAGCGTCAAGCGCCTCGGGCAGGGGCATGGGGACCTCGTCGTGATGCGCGCCGAACCTACGCGGAACCGCGCTGCGGCGAAAGGGCCGATGCGGCGGCCGGCGCCCAGGCCAGCCGGCCCGGACCGGCGGCGGGGCACGCCGGGCCGCGATTGCGCCTCATGCTCGCGGCCATGCCGGGACCGCGGCGGGACCGGGGCAGGGGCGCGGGCCAGGGCGCAGGCGAAGACGCATGTTGGGGCGCGTACCTGGCGCATACTGGGCGCACGGGCCGGGGGCCCGCGGCGTGGATTGGGGGAACGACGGCCGCCAGGCGGCCGGGCCGGAGGGTGAATGGCGGGCGGGCGGCAATCGCAACTGGGGCGGCAACTGCGCGAGATGCGCATCGTGTCACGCCGAGGCTGGCAGTTCCTGCGCCGCCGCGGCCCCAGCCAGGTGCAGTTCTGGTTCATCGCGCTGGCCATCGGCATCGCCGCCGGTTTCGCCGCGCTGCTGTTCCGCCTCGGCATCGACGCGCTGCAGACCTTCGCCTACGGCAGCGACGACGTGAACCAGCTGCACACCCACGCCAGCACGCTGAGCCCCTGGTGGATCGTCGCGGTGCCGGTGCTGGGGGGCATCGCGGTGGGCATCTTGCTGCATTACTTCACCCCCGACGGCCGCGTGCGCGCCGTCTCCGACGTGATCGAGGGGGCGGCCCTGTCGGAGGGGCGGGTCGAGCCGAAGGCGGGCATCGCCTCGGCCTTCGCCTCGCTGATCACGCTGTCGACGGGCGGCTCGACGGGCCGCGAGGGGCCGGTGGTGCACATCGCGGCGCTCATCTCCTCCTGGGTCAGCAACGCGATCCGCGCCGACGGCATCACCGGGCGCGACCTCTTGGGCTGCGCGGTGGCCGCCGCCGTCTCGGCCAGCTTCAACGCGCCGATCGCCGGGGCGCTGTTCGCGCTGGAGGTGGTGCTGCGCCACTTCGCGCTGCACGCCTTCGCGCCCATCGTGGTAGCCAGCGCCGCCGGCACGGTGATCAACCGCCTGGCCTTCGGCGACGTGACGGAGTTTCGCCTGCCCGGCACCTCGGCGCTGGAGTTCTACCTGGAGCTTCCGGCCTACCTGATCCTGGGCCTTGTCTGCGGCCTGGTGGCGGTGGTGATGATGCGCGGCATCTTCTGGGCCGACGACGTGGAAAGCCGCCTGCAGGTGCGGCTGGGGCTGCCCTACTGGCTGCGCCCGGCGCTGGCGGGGGCGCTGCTGGGCCTCATCGCGATCGAGTTTCCGCATATCATCGGCGTCGGCTACGAGACGACCAGCGCGGCCCTGACCGGCCGGCTGGGCCTGTGGGACGCGGTGGTCTTCGCGGTGATCAAGGTGGCGGCGGTGGCGATCACCATGGCCGGGCGCATGGGCGGCGGTGTCTTCTCGCCCTCGCTGATGGTGGGCGCGCTGACGGGGCTGTCCTTCGGCTGGATCGCCACGGCCGTCTTCCCGGAGGTTTCGGGCAGCCACACCCTTTACGCGCTGGCCGGCATGGGCGCGGTGGCCGCGGCGGTGCTGGGCGCGCCGATCTCCACCACGCTGATCGTTTTCGAGCTGACGGGCGACTGGCAGACGGGCCTTGCGGTGATGGTCAGCGTGTCGATGTCCACCGCGCTGTCCTCGCGGCTGATCGAGCGCAGCTTCTTCCTGACGCAGCTGGCCCGGCGCGGGGTGCAGCTGGCGGCGGGGCCGCAGGCCTACCTCTTGGGCATGTTCCGCGTCACCTCGGTGATGCGCGATCCCGACCACCCCAAGGCCGCCCCGCCCGAGGCCTGCGCCGACCTGATCGCCGAGGGCGTGATGATCGACGCGGGCGCCACGCTGAAGGCCGCCATGCCGATCTTCGAGCGCACCGGCGCCAGCTTCCTGCCGGTTGTCCAGCGCGGCCCGGACGAGGAGCCGCCGGAGCTTCTGGGCGCGCTCTTCCACGTCGATGCGCTGAAGGCCTACAACCGCGCGCTGGCCGCCACCGCGAAGGAAGAGCATTCCTAGGGGGCGGGGCGCCGTTCGTTCAGCCTGGGCGCCGCGGGCCGCGGGCGGCTTGGCCCGCAGGCCCCCGGGGCGGACCGGCGGCTCAGATCTTCTCCACCTGCACCTGCTCGGAGGGGTAGAACGCCAGGTGCCCCGAGATGCGCGCCACCTGCGCCTTGGGGTCCGGGTAGGACCAGGCGGCGTCGCGGATCGCGGTGCTCTTGGTGATGATCGAGAAATACTCTGCATCGCCCTTGTGCGGGCAATGCGTGGTGGTGTCGCTGCCGTCGAGGAAGGCCATCGCGATATCCTGGCGCGGGAAGTAGATCACCGGGGGCAGGTCGCCCTCGCTGAGTTCCAGCGCGTTCTGCGTCTCGCCCAGAACCGCGCCGCCGGCGCGCACCACCCATTTGCCTTCCGCCGCGCGGATCGTGATCTTCGGCCCCATGGCATCCTCCCTTTTGCGTGGCCCCAGGCTGCCGCGGGGATGCGACGGGCGCATGACGGCGGTCAGATCGGGGCGGTTGCCGCATCCAACCACGTTTGCGCGGCGCTGCCCAGCCGCGGACCGATGCGGGCGCGGACATCCGCGTGATAGGCGTTCAGCCAGTCACGCTCGGCCCGCTCCAGCGCCTCGGGGTCGATCAGCCGGCGGTCGATGGGCACCAGCGTCAGCGTCTCGAAGCGCAGCATCTCGGGCAGGGTGCCGCCGGGCAGGGCGGGCGCGGGCTCAACCACGATCAGGTTCTCGATGCGGATGCCGAAGGCGCCCTCGCGGTAGAAGCCCGGCTCGTTCGACAGGATCATGCCGGGGCGCAGGGCCACGTCCGACTGGCGCGAGATGCGCTGCGGCCCCTCGTGCACGCTGAGGAAGGCGCCGACGCCGTGGCCGGTGCCATGGGCGTAATCCTGCCCCGCCGCCCAGAGCGGCGCGCGCGCCAGCGGGTCGATGTCGCGCCCGGTCAGCCCCTTGGGGAAGCGCAGCCGCGAGACGGCGATCATGCCGCGCAGCACCCGGGTGAAGGCGGCGCGCGCCTCGGGGTCGATCTGCTCGGCCGGGCCGATGGGCATGGTGCGCGTGATGTCGGTGGTCCCGTCCTCGTACTGCCCGCCGCTGTCCAGCAGCAGCAGCTCGCCCGCATCCAGCCGGCGGTCGGTGGCGCGGGTGACGCGGTAGTGCACGATGGCGCCGTTGGGCCCGGCGCCGGCGATCGTCTCGAAGGAGATGTCGCGCAGCGCGCCGGTGGCGCGGCGGAACCCCTCCAGCGCCTCCACGACGGCGATCTCGGTCAGGCTGCCGGGGGGCTGGGCGTCGAGCCAGCACAGGAATTCGCAGACCGCGGCGCCGTCGCGCAGATGCGCCTCGCGGGCGCCGGCCAGCTCGGCCGGGGTCTTGCAGGCCTTGGGCATCTGGCAGGGGTCGGGGCCCTCGGCGATCTCCACCGCCGCGGCCTCCAGGATCTGGCGCACCGCCACCGGGCAGGAGGCCGGGTCCAGCCGCACCGGCCCCGCCGCGCCCGACAGGACCTTCTGCAGCGCCTCCGGCGCATGAAGGCGCACCTCGGGGCCGAGGTGATCCTCCAGCCCCGCCAGCTTGTCCTGCGCCATGACCAGATCGACGCTGGCATCGGCGTTCAGCAGCGCGAAGCCATGCGCCACCGGCACCCGCGGAATGTCGCCGCCGCGGATGTTCAGCAGCCAGGCGATGGAATCGGGCAGGCTGAGGAAGGCTGCGCCCTGGCCCGCGGCGGCCAGCTCGGCCCCCAGGCGGCTGCGCTTGGCGGCCGCGCTCTCGCCGGCCAGCGCCTCGGGGTAGGGGGCCGCGGGGGCGGCGGGCGGCGCGGGCTGGTCTTCCCAGATGCGGTCGACCAGGTTTTCGCAAGGGCGCAGGCCGATGCCGCTGCCCTCCAGCCGGGCGGAAAGCTTGGCGATCTCGCCCAGCGAATGCAGCCAGGGGTCGAAGCCCACCTCGCCCCCGCCGGGCAGCGCCTCGCGCAGCCAGTCGGCCAGCTGCACCTCGGGCCAGTCGACGGGGGTGAACGCCTCGGCCACCTGGGCGCGGGCCTGCACCCGGTAGCGCCCGTCGACGAAAAGGCCCGCGCGGTCCGCCAGCACGGCGCAGAACCCGGCCGAGCCGGTGAAGCTGGTCAGCCAGCGCAGCCGCTCGTCGCGGGCGGCGACATATTCGCCCTGGTGCGCATCGGCGCGCGGCACCAGGTATCCGGCCAGGCCCTCGCGCTCCAACTCGCGGCGCAGCGCGGCGAGGCGGGGCGGCCCGTCGGCGGGGCGGGCGGTGTCTTCGAAGTTCTGGAACATGGGTCAGCCTGCCTTGCGAATGCCCATGACGCGCGCCCGCGCCCGGGGGTCCTTGTCGAAAAGGCTCGCCAGCTGCTCGGTCATCGCGCCGGCCAGCTGCTCGACATCGGTGATGGTGACGGCACGCTCGTAGTAGCGCGTGACGTCGTGGCCGATGCCGATGGCGATCAACTCCACCGCGCGGCGCCGCTCGACCATGGCGATGACGTCGCGCAGGTGCTTCTCCAGGTAGTTGGCCGGGTTCACCGACAACGTGCTGTCATCCACCGGCGCCCCGTCGGAGATCACCATCAGGATCTTGCGCGCCTCGGGGCGGCCGACCATGCGGCGGTGCGCCCATTCCAGCGCCTCGCCGTCGATGTTCTCCTTCAGAAGGCCTTCCTTCATCATCAGGCCGAGGTTGGGCCGTGCCCGGCGCCAGGGCGCATCGGCGTGCTTGTAGATGATGTGGCGCAGATCGTTCAGCCGCCCGGGCTGCTGCGGGCGGCCCTGCTGCAGCCAGGCCTCGCGGCTTTGCCCGCCCTTCCAGGCGCGGGTGGTGAAGCCCAGGATCTCGACCTTGACCGAGCACCGCTCGAGCGTGCGGGCCAGAACGTCGGCGCAGATCGCGGCGATGGAGATGGGCCGCCCGCGCATCGAGCCGGAATTGTCGAGAAGCAGCGTCACCACGGTGTCGCGGAACTCCATGTCCTTCTCGACCTTGAAGCTGAGCGGCGTCGTGGGGTTGGCGACCACGCGCGCCAGGCGCCCGGCGTCCAGAACGCCCTCTTCCTTGTCGAACTCCCAGCTGCGGTTCTG
>JBPEXR010000187.1:0-4892 GCA_052031355.1 Paracoccaceae bacterium | reverse complement strand
GTCGACGGGGCCGAGGATCACCGCAAGTGGAAGGGCGACATCGAGACGGCCGGCGGCGCCGCGCCCGATTTCCCGATCATCGCCGACGAGGGGCTGGAGGTGTCCAAGGCCTTCGACATGCTCCCGGCCGAGGCCTACCTGCCCGACGGGCGCACCCCGAACGACAGTGCCACGGTGCGGTCGGTCTTCATCATCGGGCCGGACAAGAAGCTGAAGCTGTCGATGACCTACCCGATGAACGTGGGCCGCAACTTCGCCGAGGTGCTGCGCGCCCTCGACGGGCTGCAGACCGCCGCGCGGCACGGCGTCGCCACCCCGGCGGACTGGCAGGTGGGCCAGGACGTGATCATCCCCGCCACGGTGCCCGACGACGAGGCGCGCGAGAAGTTCGGCGAGTTCGAGACCGTGCTGCCCTACCTGCGCAAGACGAAGGCGCCCGCGTGATCGGGCAGGGAAGCGCGCAAGGCGCCCCCCGCCGGACGGGCCGCCGATGAGTCGCGAGGCCTTCGTCATCGGCGGCACCGCCGTGCCTGCCGGACAGCGGCGCACGGTGGACCTGCCGGTCAGCACCCTGTCGGACCACACGCCCGTCACCATGTCGGTGCATGTGGTCCACGGGCGCCGGCCGGGGCCCGTGCTCTTCGTCTCGGCCGCCATCCACGGCGACGAGGTGATCGGCGTGGAGATCGTGCGCCGCCTGCTGCGTGCGGCGCCGCTGGACCGGCTGGCGGGCACGCTGCTGGCGGTGCCCATCGTCAACACCTTCGGGTTCCTCAACCATTCGCGCTACCTGCCGGACCGGCGCGATCTCAACCGCTGTTTTCCCGGCCATTCGGCGGGCAGCCTGGCGGCGCGGCTTGGGCATCTTTTCATGACGCAGGTCGTGCAGCGCTCGGACGTCGGCATCGACCTGCATTCGGCGGCGGTGCAGCGCATCAACCTGCCGCAGATCCGCCTGACCCCGGACAACCCGCGGCTGGCCGAGCTGGGCCGCGCCTTCGGCGCCCCGGTGATGCTGCCCGCCAAGCTGCGCGAAGGCTCGCTGCGCGCGGCGGCCGAAAGCGTGGGCGTGGACGTTCTGCTTTATGAGGCGGGCGAGGGGCTGCGCTTCGACGAATACGCCGCCCGTACCGGCGTCGCCGGCATCCTGCGGGTCATGCAGTCGCTGGGGATGGTCGGCGCGAAAGGCGTGCCCCGCTCGAAGGCGGAGCCGCTGGTCTGCACCGGCTCCGCCTGGCACCGGGCCCCCTCGGGCGGGCTGCTGCGCACCCTGCGCGCCACCGGCGATCTGGTGGAGGAGGGCACGCTGCTGGGCGTCATCTCCGACCCCTTCGGCGAGCAGGAAGTCCCCGTCGAAGCCGAGGCGACGGGCGTTGTCATCGGGCGCACCAACCTGCCGGTGGTGAACGAGGGCGACGCCCTGTTCCACATCGCCGAAACGCCGCGCCCGGCCCATGCCGAGGCGGCGCTGGAGGCGATGTCCGACGCGATGGACGCGGCGGAGATGTTCGACGAGGACGAGATCATCTGACCCGCAGCGCGTGCGCCCATTGCGCTTGAAGGCACGCGCCCCGAAACGAAAAAGGCCCCGGCAATGCCGGGGCCTTTCCTGTCGCGCGGGGCCGATCACTCGGCCGAGGCGTCTTCCTTGGCGGCTTCTTCGCCGGTCTCCTGGTCGACGACCTTCATCGACAGGCGGACCTTGCCGCGATCGTCGAAGCCCAGCAGCTTGACCCAGACCTCCTGGCCTTCCTTCAGAACGTCCGAAGGATGGTTCAGGCGGCGGTTCTCGATCTGGCTGACGTGCACCAGGCCGTCGCGCTTGCCGAAGAAGTTCACGAAGGCGCCGAAATCGACGATCTTCACGACCTTGCCCTTGTAGATCTTGCCCTCTTCCGGCTCCGCCACGATCGAATGGATCATGTCGTAGGCCTTCTGGATGGCATCGCCGTTCGGCGAGGCGATCTTGATGATGCCCTCGTCGTTGATATCGACCTTGGCGCCCGACACTTCGACGATCTCGCGGATCACCTTGCCGCCCGAGCCGATCACTTCGCGGATCTTGTCGGTCGGGATCTGCATCGTCTCGATGCGCGGTGCGTGGATCGAGAAATCACCGGCGCTGGACAGGGCCTTGTTCATCTCGCCCAGGATGTGCAGGCGGCCTTCCTTGGCCTGGGCCAGCGCCTTCTGCATGATCTCCGGGGTGATGCCCGCGACCTTGATGTCCATCTGCAGCGAGGTGATGCCCTTCTCGGTCCCGGCGACCTTGAAGTCCATGTCGCCGAGGTGATCCTCGTCGCCCAGGATGTCGGTCAGAACGGCGTAGCTGCCATCCTCTTCCAGGATCAGGCCCATCGCCACGCCGGCCACGGGGGCCTTCAGCGGCACGCCGGCATCCATCATCGACAGCGAGCCGCCGCAGACGGAAGCCATCGAGGAAGAGCCGTTCGATTCGGTGATCTCGGAGACCACGCGGATCGTGTAGGGGAAGTCGGTCGGCGCCGGCAGAACCGCCTGCAGCGCACGCCAGGCCAGCTTGCCGTGGCCGATCTCGCGGCGACCCGGAGGGCCCACGCGGCCCGCTTCACCGACCGAGTAGGGCGGGAAGTTGTAGTGCAGCAGGAAGTTGGAGCGGAAGTTGCCGTGCAGCGCGTCGATGATCTGCTCGTCGTCGCCGGTGCCCAGGGTGGTGACCACCAGGCCCTGCGTCTCGCCGCGGGTGAACAGCGCCGAGCCATGCGTCCGCGGCAGCAGGCCGACCTCGGCCTCGATCGGGCGCACCTGGTCCAGGGCGCGGCCGTCGATGCGCTTGCCGGTCTTGACCACGTCGCCGCGCAGAACCGAGGATTCCAGCTTCTTGAGCGCGGAGCCCAGGTTGGCGTCCTCGCGCTGTTCCTCGGTCAGGGCCTCGATGATCGCGGCCTTGGCATCGGCGATGGCGTTGACCCGCTCCTGCTTGTCGGTGATCGCGTAGGCGGCGCGGATCTTGTCCTCGCCCGCGGCCTTCACGGCCTCGTAGAGGTCGCTGTAATCCGGCGGGGTGAAGTCGAAGGGATCCTTCGCGGCTTCCTCGGCAAGGTCGATGATCAGGTCGACCACCGGCTTGATCTGCTCGTGCGCGAAGTTCACCGCGCCCAGCATCTCTTCCTCGGTCAGCTCGTAGGCTTCCGATTCGACCATCATCACCGCGTCGCGGGTACCGGCGACCACCAGGTCGAGGCGCTGGTCGGGGTTGTTGCGAAGGTTGTGCATGTCCTCGACATCGGGGTTCAGCACGTATTCGCCGTCGGTGTAGCCGACGCGGCAGCCGGCGATCGGGCCCATGAAGGGCGCGCCGGAGATGGTCAGCGCCGCCGAGGCCGCGATCATCGCGACGATGTCGGGGTCGTTGACCAGGTCATGGCTCAGCACCGTGCACATCACCAGGACTTCGTTCTTGAAGCCGGGGACGAACAGCGGGCGGATCGGACGGTCGATCAGGCGCGCGGTCAGCGTTTCCTTCTCGGTCGGACGCGCCTCGCGCTTGAAGAAGCCGCCGGGCACCTTGCCCGCGGCATAGTATTTCTCCTGGTAGTGAACCGTCAGCGGGAAGAAGTCCTGCCCGGGCTTGGGTTCCTTGGCGAAGGTCACGTTGGCCATGACGGAGGTCTCGCCGAGCGTGGCGATGACCGAGCCGTCGGCCTGGCGGGCGACCTTGCCGGTTTCGAGGGTGAGGGTGTCTTCCCCCCACTGCATCGATTTTTTCGTTACGTTGAACATCACGTTTCCTATCCTGGCCGTCGGGGCGTATCCCCTCGGGCCGTTTGCATATGCCGGCCGGATTGCCGGCATCGCCCCGCTCGTTTTCATCCTGCTGCGCCGTGGGGGCCAGTCGGCGCAGTGGTGCGGATGTAGCTTCGGGACAGCGGTCCCGAATGTCAAAGGACGCGCCCGAGGGCGCGTCCCGAAGAATTCCTCAGCGGCGGATGCCCAGGCGCTGGATCAGGTCGCGGTAGCGGCCTTCGTCCTTGCTTTTCAGGTAATCCAGCAGCTTGCGGCGCTGGGCCACCAGCTTCAACAGACCGCGACGCGAATGGTTGTCTTTCTTGTGCGTCTTGAAGTGCTCGGTCAGCGTGGTGATCCGCGAGGTCAGGATGGCAACCTGGACTTCGGGCGAACCGGTGTCGCCTTCCTTGGTTGCGAATTCCTTCATCACGCGGGCTTTTTCTTCGACGGTGATCGACATCGGGGTCTCCTTTCGGATTGGGGTTATGGCGCCAGCCGGGATGTCGTCCAGCCTGGGCCCATGGAGGAACCGCCGCCCGGGGGCGACGGATGGGGGCGTATAGGGCAAATCGGGCGAAAAGGAAAGGGTCATTCGCGAGAGGCCGCACAGGGCCGCGCGGGGCCCGGCCGCGCGGGCGTTCGGCGTCAGGCCTCCGGCAGCAGGCGGATGTCGGCAAGGCTGGCGGGTTCGGCCCCCGCGATCTTCAGCACCGGCACGCCGTCGGCCAGCAGCACCTGGGGCCCGCCCGGGGCGCCCGAGGCGCCCTGGGCGCCGGAAACCAGTTCCAGCGCGGGCGGCGCCCCGGCGGGGTCGTAGGCCAGCTCGATCACGTCGCGGCCGGCTTCGAAATCCAGAACCTGGGGCAGGGCCGGCGCTTCCGGGTCGGGGGAGAGGGCGACGCGAAAGCTGTCCGCGCCCTCGCCGCCCGAGGCGATATCGCCCGCGCCGGCGCAGATCGTGTCGGCACCCGGGCCGCCGTTCAGGAAGTCGGCCCCACCGCCCGGCGCCCCGGCATCGCCGCGCCCCTCCAGCAGGTCGGCGCCCGCGCCGCCGAACAGCGTATCCGCCCCGGCCCCGCCGTCCAGTCGGTCGGGACCCGCGCCGCCGTGTAGAGCATCGGAAC
>JBPEXR010000186.1:0-9032 GCA_052031355.1 Paracoccaceae bacterium | reverse complement strand
GCGACGCGGGCCCCGGCGGGCTGGGCGGTGAGGGCCTGCATCACGCGGGCGTTGTGAGCGGTGCAGGCGGCATCTTCGGAGGGGCTGGCGGCGCTCTCGCGCTTGGCGATGCCCGACAGCGGCGGGCAGCCGGCGCGCCAGATCAGCCAGGCCGGCACCTCCGCCTCCCAGGCCGCGCGGTCCAGCCCTTCCTTCCAGGCGCGGCCGTGCGAATCCGCCCAGACGATGTGCCGCGGCGCCCCTTCGCCACCCTCCGGGCCGAGGGGGCAAACCTCCACCCCCGCGAAGGCGCCCGTGGCGGGCGTGTAGCAGCGCGAGAAATCCTGCAGGAAATCCTCGCTGGCAGCGATGAACCGGGCGGCGTCGCCCCCGAAACGCCCCGGCAGGCCGTCGGTGCGCCAGAGCAGCAGCCCGCAGGCCACCAGCGCCGCCGAGGCCGCGCCGGCCCCCGCCAGCAGCGCCCCGGGCCGCGCCAGCGCCAGCCGTCCGCGGCGTACCGGCGCCTCCACCCAGACGAAGGACACCCACGACAGGCCCAGCGCGCCCAGCATCCAGAGGCCGCGCTCCGCCAGCCCCGCGGCATCGCCCCGCATGTAGGTGCCCAGCACCAGCACCGGCCAGTGCCAGAGGTAAAAGCCATAGGACAGCCGGCCCAGCCAGACCGCCGGCCCCCAGGCCAGCAGCCGCGCCGCGCCGGTGCCGCTGGCCGCGCCCAGCACCAGAAGCGCGCCCAGCACCGGCCAGGCGGCGGCCGGCGCCGGGAAGGCGGCGCCACCGGGCAGCAGCGCGATGGCCGAAAGCATCAGCGCCAGCCCGGCCAGGGCGGCGATCTGCGCACCCGGGCCGCCCGCGCCCACCCGTCCCGCACGCGCCACGTGCCAGCGCGCCAGAAGCACGCCGCCCAGCAGCTCCCACGCGCGCAAGGGAAACAGGTAGAAGGCCGCCGCCGGCGCCGCGACCGAGGCCCAGAGGCTGGCCGCCAGCGAGACCAGCCCCAGCGCCGCCAGCACCGGCAGCGCCCAGCGCGGGCGGCGCGCCAGGGCGAACAGCAGCAGCGGCAGGACGAGGTAGAACTGCTCTTCCACCGACAGCGACCAGGTGTGCAGCAGCACCTTGTCCTCGGCCGCCGCGTCGAAATAGCCGGTCTCGCGCCAGAAATGCACGTTGCTGAGGTAAACGGTCGCCGCGATCAGCGCCTTGCCGAGGGCGCGAAATTCGAAGGGCAGCAACACCAGCCAGCCGGCGGCCAGCACCACGGCCGCCATCAGCAGGTAGGCCGGGGCGAGGCGCCGCACCCGGCGCAGCCAGAAGGCCCCGAGGCGCAGGCGCCCGGTCCCCTCCAGCTCGGTCCAGAGGAGGCCGCCGATCAGGAAACCCGAGATGGCGAAGAAGATGTCGACGCCGACGTAGCCGCCGCCGAAGCCGGGCAGGCGCATGTGGTACAGGACCACCGCCAGCACGGCGATGGCGCGCAGCCCGTCGATCTCCGGGCGATAGGGAAGGTGCGGGCCGCTCATCCCGCGGCCTCGGGCTGGGGCGCGGCGGGGGCGGAACCGGGCGGCGCGTCGAAGTCGATGAGGGTCGGGCGCGGGCCACCCTCCAGCACCCAGCGGTAGACCTGCATCACCTGGCGGGCCTTGGCCTCCCAGGTGAAATGCTGCGCGACGCGCGCGCGGCCGGCGCGGCCGCGGCGGCGGGCGGCCTCCGGGTCATCGCACAGCCGCGCGAGGGCGGCGCGCAGGTCCGCCTCGATCTGCGGGCGGGGACCGAGGGGGATCTTGAAGCCGACCGCCTCGTCCACCAGCTCCCCCGGGCCGGCGTAATCGACGACCAGCGGCGCCACGCCCAGGGCCATCGCCTCCAGCACCACGCCGCCGCCGAATTCCCGGATCGAGGGGAAGGAAAGGCAGTCGGCCCGGCCCAGGACCCCGGCCACCGCCGCGTGGTCGAGCCAGCCGTGAAACCGCAGCCCGGCGCCCAGGCCCAGCGCCTCGGCGCGGGCGCGCAGCCCCTCCAGCAGGGGCCCGTCGCCGACCATGTCCAGGGTCATCCGCCCTTCCGCCAGCAGCGGGGCCGCGGCCTCCAACAGCATGTCGGGGCCCTTGAAGGGCGTCATGCGGCCGACGAAACAGGCGCGCAGGGGGCCGGGCGCGCGCGCCTCGGGCAGCGGGGTTTGCAGATCGAAGCGCGCCGGGTCGATGCCGTTCTCGGGCAGCCAGAACAGCCGATCCCGCGCCGTGCGCATCTCAGAGGCGGTGTGATGCGAGCCGGCGATGACGGCCGCGCTATGCCGAAGGGTCGCCGCCCGGCCGGGCAGCGCGCGGTAGGCGCCGCGCAGGTAGGACAGCCATTCCGCCTCCTGCCGGCGGGCGGCGTCGAAGGCCCGCGGCCAGGGCACGCCGCCGTTCAGCGGGCCCAGCACGAAGGGCCGGCCCGCCCGCGCGCAGCGCCGCGCCAGGGGCGAGGCGATCGTCGGGCTGAGGGGCGTGACGCGGTGCACGATGTCGAAGGCGCCGCCGCGGATCTGCGCGCCGAACCGCTTCCAGACCAGCCGCTCGAAATAGGGATAGGCCGCGGCGGTGGCGGCCTGGAGCACCGTCCAGCCCCGCCCCTCGCCGAAGCGCAGCGCCTCGCCCAGCGCCCAGATCGGGCGGGCCAGCGCCTCGGAATCGATCGAGGTGAAATCCGCCCCCTCCTGCCAGCCGGCGCGCAGCAGGGCCTCGCGGTTGCGCTGCTGCGTGACGACGTGCACATCGGCCTGCCGCGCCAGCGCGCGCGCCAACTGGTAGCCGATCAGCGGCACGCTGACCCATTCGGGGTTCGCCGCCTCGGCGATCAGAAGGACCTTGGGCCGGAACGTCATGCGATCAACGCAGGATCGGCTGCCAGAGGGGCGCCGGCTTGCGCGCCTCGGCACCTGTTGCGCGCGCGGGGGCCGCCCCCTGCGGCAGGCGTTTGAGGGCCTCGGCATGCGCCAGCAGCGCGCCGGCCAGAAGCCAGGTCAGCGGCGTCAGCGTGGCGTTCGGCAAAAGGTCGGCGACGTTCACCGCCAGCACCAGCGCCAGCGGCGCGGCGAAGGGCGAGATCAGCCGCGGCTGCCGCCGGACCTGGCGCCAGAGCATGAAGATCGGCAGGCACAGGAAGACCATCTCGGCCGCCAGCCCCACCCAGCCGTAGCGGCCCAGGGTGATGATCCACCGCCCGTCGGTGACGGTGACATAGGCGCCGGAGATCGGGTTGATGATCATGTTGCGCCCCCAGCTGCCCCAGCCGAAGAAGGGCCGCTCCATCGCGCGCTCCAGCAGCAGCACCTCGTTTTCCATCCGGTATTGCAGCGAGGCGGCACGCTCGGGCCCGAAGACGTCGGTGACCAGCGCGAGGACCGGCCCGACCGGCACCAGGTCGAGGCTGCGCATCACCGGGTAGGACAGCGCCAGCAGCGCCAGCGCCAAGGCGGCGTTCAGCTGCCAGCGCGCCGGCAGCAGCAGCAGCATGGGCGTCAGCGCGAAGGCATAGACCAGCGAGCCGGCGGATTTGCAGGCCACCAGGACGGCGGCCATGTAAAGCGCGGCCCCGAAGTAGAAGCCGCGGGCGCGGGTTTCGTGGCGAAAGGCGATCACCGCCATCGCCAGGCCCATCATCGCCAGGAAGGCCGCCCAGAGGCCATGGTACAGGAAGACGATGGGGCGGAAGCCATCGCCGCGCACCATCTGTTCGAAGAAATGCTGGAAGTAGCCATAGACCCAGATGTTCAGCTGCGGCGAGAGGCGCACCTCCAGCAGCATCGGCAGCGAATAGGCCAGCGCCCCGGCCAGGATCGCCATCGCCAGCGTGCGCAGCCCGCCGGGCACCGCCAACGCGCGCCGCGCCGCCAGGAAGGGCAACAGCAGCAGCGCCTGCAGGATCACCAGCGCCACGAGGTCGCGCAGCCACAGGCCGCGCAGGTGGAACCGCCCCCAGATCACCGGATCGCCGTTGGTCAGTACCGTGCCCACCGGCGCCAGGATGAAGAGCACCAGCAACGCCCGCCCGACGCCCGATTGCGGCAGGTAGCCGCCGCGCGGGCCGTAGGTCCAGGCCACCCCCGCGAAGGCCGCCATGGCGGAGATCAACTCCTTGTCGAGGGGCGGCAGCAGCGGAAGGTCGAACTGCGTCGGGAAGGGCGGCAGCAGCAGGTAGGCCCCGAGGATCGTCCAGACCGTCGCCTTGTCCGCGGGCAGCCGCCGGAAGAGCACCAGCGCCACGAGGGGCCAGACCAGCAGCGTGAGGTAGGCGAAGGTGTTGGGCATCGGTCGGCGGCTCTCCCCGGTGGCATGCGGCTGCGGGCGCCCGGGCCCGGCGCGGGGCCGCACGCCTTTCTAGAAAAGCCGGCAGTCGGGCCGCTCGTAAAGCCGAAATCGGGCAAATTCGTGGCCCGGGCCCGCTTGCCCTGCCCCCAAGGGCGCCCCGGCGGTCAGACGCCGGTGCCGCGGATCACCACGCGGAAGGTGCGCGTCAGAAGCTTCAGGTCGGTCCAGAGGGACAGGTCGGCGAAGTAGCGGCTGTCGTAGTCCGCGCGTTCGGCGAAGCTGCATTCGTTCCGGGCCGAGGTCTGCCAGTAGCCGGTGATGCCCGGGCGCATCGCGAAGTAGGCGACGCCGGGGTAGATGGCGCGCTGCTCGCACATCATCGGGCGCGGCCCGACCAGCGACATGTCCCCGCGCAGCACGTTCCAAAGCTGCGGCAGCTCGTCCAGCGAGGTCTTGCGGATCAGCGCGCCCAGCTTGGTGATGCGCGGATCGTTCTGAAGTTTCTGCTTCGTATCCCATTCGGCGCGGGCGGCGGGATCGGCCGCCAGATGCGCCTCGAGCGCCGCGTCGGCATCGCGCACCATCGAGCGCAGTTTCCACATGTGGAAGACCTGGCCGCCCCGGCCCAGGCGTTTCTGGCGGTAGATCGGCGCGCCGCCGTCGCGGGCGATCAGCACCACCAGCGGCAGAACGATCATCAGCACCGCGGGTGCCGCGATCAGCACCAGGAGAACGTCGAGCAGGCGTTTTCCCGCATCGCGATAGCCGCGCCAGTGGCCCAGCTGCACTTCGGCCGCCATGCGGTCGAGCACGAGAGTCTTGTAAGACTGGCGCAGGTGCAGCGTCACAGGTCACGACCTTTCCATGCGCCCGAAAACCCTGGAAAACGAGTCGGGCGGCGGCTCCGAAATGAGGCGAGTTTTTGTCCCCTATGAGACAAGAGTGCGCCTCGGACCCCACCGGGTCAATGGTGACGCAGCGCATTCAACCGGCGGCAGGATAGGCAATTTTCTGCGATTCAGGGCCGCCCCGGCCTGCCGGCGGCCCGGGCGGGAGGCCGGGCGGCGACGGCGCGCGCCCCGCGCCGCCGGGCCTGTTTGTCGCCGGGGCGCGCACAATCCCCCAAAAAATGGTTTAAAATTCGTTAACTGGTAGGGGCAGGGAAACAATCGCAGTCCGCGCGGCGCGGGCGGCGCGAATTGCGGCGGCGATGCGGCGGTCTCCGGGCGGGGGTGCGGCAACTGTGGCGGCCGCTTGACGCAGGGTCAAAAAGTACAACTGGAGCGTGCGACCCTGAAGCTTATTCCGTTACCGGTTTCGAAACATTTGCCGCGCATCGTCGCGATTGTTGTCGATCCACGATTCGGAAGCGGTGCCCGGCCCGGTCCGGCCGTCCCGTCGAGGCGCGGCCCAGTCACGGCCCGCCCCGGCGGGTCACGGCTGTGCGGTGGGGACGCCGTCCATGAAGGTCCAGGCCGGGCGGGTGCCAGGCAGATCCTCGGGCGGGCAGGCCTCCAGATCGACGTCGTAGACCGCCACGTCGGCGCGCATGCCGGGGCGCAGCTGGCCCAGGTCCCCCTCGCGGAACCCGACCCATGCGTTCAGCCGCGTCATCCGCTCCAGCACCTCGGCCCGGTCCATGGCGTGGTCCGGCCAGCCGGGGCCCAGGTCCACCGGCGCGCAGGCGGCCTGCAGCGTGCCCATCGGGTCCACCGGCACCACCGGCCAGTCGGTCGAAAAGCACAAGGGCGCGCCGGCGTCGCGCAGCCGCGGCCAGGCGAAGGCCAGCGCCTTCTGATCCTCGTGCAGCACGGTCCCTTCCTCGTAGGGGGGAAACCAGCCGCCGAAGGCCGCGTGCCGCGGCTGCATCGAGGCGACGGCCCCCAGCGCCGCCAGCCGCGGCAGGTCCTGCGGGTCGATCACCTCGATATGCTCCAGCCGGTGGCGGCTGTCGCGGGCGCCGTTGGCCTGCCGCGCGGCCTCCAGCCCGTCGAGGGTGCGCCGCACCGCCAGATCGCCGATCGCATGCACCGCGATCTGCAGGCCCATCGCGTCGATGCGGCGGCAGGCCTCGTCGAAAACCTCGGGCGCGAAGATCGCCTCGCCCCGCACGCCGGGGCTGTCGGGGTAGTCGCGCAGCATCAGCGCGGTACGCGATTCCATGACGCCGTCCATGAACATCTTCACCCGGCCGGACCACAACATCTCGCCGCGGTAGGCGCGGTGCATTTCGGCGGCTTCCTCCAGCCGGTCCAGCGGGTCGGTGTTCTTCAGGTGGAAGGGCATCTGCATGCGGCAGTGCAGGCGTCCCTCGCGGCGCAGCTCGTCCAGCAGTTCCAGCTGGTAGAAATTGCCGTCCATGTTGTGCAGCGTGGTGATCCCCTGCGCCGCGCAATGGCGCAGGCCGGCCTCCAGCATGTCCTTGTCTGCGGCCCGTTCCGCCGGGCCGGGGGTCGGCACGGGATCGGCGCCCAGCACGTAGCCCGCCATGTCCCGCCCGCCGGAGCGCGAATGCGCCAGCACCGGGCCGAAGGCGCCGGTCTCCAGCAGCGTGCCGGTGGCGCGCCCGTCATCGCCCATGACGACGCGGCTGCCCTCGGGCATCTCGGCGCCGTCCAGAAGGCCCGCCAGCTGCAGTGCCGCGGTATTGGCCCAGGCGGTGTGGATGTCGGGCGCCAGCAGCACGACGGGGCGATCCGGCAGCATCGCGTCCAGCACGTGCCGGTCGAGGTGGCGCCCGCCGCCCAGGATATCGTAGCCCGCCCCGGTGCCGACGATCAGCTTCAGCTCCGGGTGGGCGGCGGCATAGTCGTTCAGTCGCGTGCCCAGCACCTCGGCCCCCTCGACGCCGGTCAGCTGCAGGGCCGACAACTCGAAACTACCCTGGAAGAGGTGCACGTGGCTGTCGATGATCCCCGGCATCACCGTGCCGCCCGCGGCGTCGACGATGCGCGTCCGCGGGCCGGCCAGGGCGCGCATCTCGGCCTGCGTGCCGCGCGCCAGGATGCGCCCGCCGGCCAGGGCCAGCGCCTCGACCCGCGGGCAGGCCGCGTCCATCGTCAGCACCTTGCCGTTCAAGATCACCCAGTCCGCCGTCGCCATGCCAAGGCCCCTTTTCCCACCTGCGCCTGCCCGCTACGGTGGCGTGTCGAGGGGCAGGGGTAAATATCCCCTTGGGGGAAGATGACGGGCGCAACGACGCAAAGCTACGGGGGGCCGCCCAGGCCGGCCGCCTCCGCCACCCGGGAGGAGCGGCTGGCCGCCGCCATCGCCGCCATCGGCTCGGCGGATTTCGTGCCCGCGGTGCTGGATTACCTGCGCAGCGCCGTGCCCTTCCAGGGCTGCCTTCTGACCCGTGTCGCCGCCGAGGGGCAGCCGGTGCACCTTTACGACAACGTGCGCAGCGAGCGCCGCGCGGTGGTGGTGGACCGCTACCTCGACGGCGCCTGGCTGCTGGACCCGTTCATCGCCCATTGGCGCGCCGCGGGGGGCACCCACGTGCAGACCCTGCGCGACGTGGCGCCGGACGGCTTTCGCCGATCCAGCTACTGGAAACGGTATTACGGCGCGCTGAAACTGGCGGACGAGGCGGCGATCTTCGTGGAGCTTTCGCGCGGGCGGGCGCTGTTCTATTCCATCGGCGGGTTCGACGACGCGCGCCGGCGCTTCGCCCGGGCCGAGGTGCGCGCCCTGCGGCGCGAATTGCCGGTCTTCGCCGCGCTGAACCGGCGCCATTTCGAGGCCCCGCGCGCCCCCGAGGCGCCTGCCCCGGCGCTGGACCTCGAGGCCGCGATGGCCGATTTCGCCGCCGACCGCCTGACCGACCGCGAACGCGAGGTGGCGGCGCTGATCCTGCGCGGGCATTCGACGAAGTCGGTCGCCGGGGTCATGGGCATCAGCCCCGGCACGGTGAAGATCCACCGCAAGCACATTCACGCCAAGCTCAACATCGCCTCCCAGAACGAGCTTTTCTCGCTGTTCCTGACGACCCTGGCCCAACGCCCGCGCGGCTGAAGCCGGCCCGGCGATATGCCCCCCCCGGTATGCCCCTCCGGTATGCCCCCCGGGATACCCCCCATGGGATATTTACCCCCGCGCCGGGCCGGGCCTAGGCTGAATGGGCACCCAAGGGGGAGGGACCGATGCCCGAAGATTTGCCGCCCGCGGCCCAGCCCGGCGCCCAACCTGGCGCCCAGCCCGAAGGCGCCGGCCCGGCCGCGCAGATGGCGAAGGCCATGGTCTCGATCCGCGGCGTGGGCAAACGCTTCGGCAGCGTCCGCGCGCTGGAAGGTATCGACCTGGAGATCGGCCAGAACGAGTTTTTCACCCTGCTCGGCCCCTCGGGCTGCGGCAAGACCACGCTCTTGCGCCTGATCGCCGGGTTCGAGCTGCCCAGCGAAGGGCAGCTGCTGCTCGACGGGCAGGAGATTGGGCATCTGCCGCCGCACAAGCGCCCGGTGAACACGGTCTTTCAGAACTACGCGCTTTTCCCGCACATGACGGTGGCGCAGAACATCGCCTTCGGGCTGGAGATGCTGGGCCGCCCGCGCGCCGAGATCGCCGCCACCACCGAGGAGATGCTGACGCTGGTGCAGATGGCCCACCTGGCGCAGCGTCCCGTGGACCAGCTGTCGGGCGGCCAGCAACAGCGCGTCGCCCTGGCCCGCGCGCTGGCCCCGCGCCCGCGGGTGCTGCTGCTGGACGAGCCGCTTTCGGCGCTCGACTTCAAGCTGCGCAAGGAAA
>JBPEXR010000185.1:0-2150 GCA_052031355.1 Paracoccaceae bacterium | reverse complement strand
CCCCGGGCGGCCTTTTCGCGCGCGGCCTGCATCGCGGCCTCGGGGGTGAAGACCGTCTTCGTCAGCCCGCGCGGCCGGGCGGTGGTGGCGAAGACATAGTCGCAATCGGCCAGCGCGGCGGAAGGTCCTCGTGCAGCTGCGCGTCGTCCAGCAGCCGGCCGGCGCCGCTGGCCATGGCCACCGCCTTGGGGTTGGGCCAGCCGTCGCGCGGCGCGACAATGCGCATCCGGTCTAGGCCGAAGTTCCACATGGCGCGGGCGGCGGCGCCGATATTCTCGCCCATCTGGGGGCGCACCAGCACGAAGGCGGGCTGCGGGCCGCCCTCGATCCGGGGTGCCTCTTCAGGAGGCGTCTGGGGGGTCGTCTGGGGGGCGGGCTGGTCGGTCTGGGTCATGCGTCGTCCATAATCGCGGCTTGGGCGCGGTCTATGCGAGGCGGGCGGGCAAGGAAAGGGGCAAGCGGCGCGGGCGGAGCCGTGCGGGCGCGGCCGAGCCCCCCCCGGCCCCGCTGCCGGCTACATGAGCTCGCGCAGGTAATCCATCACCGCGCCGCGCACCGATTGCTCGCCCGCCTCGCGCGCCCCGTCGATGACCTGCTTGACCGCCGCGAGGTCGGCCTTCAGCAGCAGGTGCTTGACCGGCCCGATGGAGGCCGGCCGCATCGACAGGCTGCGGTAGCCGATGGCCGCCAGGCACAGCGCCTCGACCGGGCGGCCGGCATCCTCGCCGCAGAAACTGACGCGGGTGCCGGTCTGGCGGCCGCGTTCGGCGATCATCTCCAGGAAGGTCAGGAAGCTGACGTTCAGCGTGTCGTAGCGCCGGCGGACCAGTTCGTTCTCGCGGTCGGCGGCGAAAAAGAACTGCTTCAGATCGTTGCCGCCGATCGACAGGAAATCCACTTCCTCGAAGAACTTGTCGGGCGCATAGGCCAGCGAGGGCGTCTCCAGCATGGCGCCGATTTCCAGCGTCTCGGGCAGCGGGTGGCCAAGGATGCGCTCGCGCGCGATGGCCTTGTCCATCTCGGCCTTGGCGGCGCGGTACTCATCGTACTGCGCGACGAAGGGGAACATCACCGACAGCGGCCCGCCGTTGGCCGCGCGCAGCAGCGCCTGCAGCTGCATCCGCAGCACCCCGGGCTTGTCGAGGCCGACGCGGATCGCCCGCCAGCCGAGCGCCGGGTTCGGCTCTTCCACCGCCTTCATGTAGGGCAGCACCTTGTCCGAGCCGATGTCGAGCGTGCGGAAGGTCACCGGCCGACCCTTCGCCGCGCCCAGCACCCGCGCGTAAAGCGCCGAAAGCTCGGACCGGCGCGGCATCTGGTTGCGGATCAGGAACTGCAGCTCGGTGCGGAACAGGCCCACCCCCTCGGCGCCGGAGCCTTCCAGGCTGGGCAGGTCGGCCATGAGGCCGGCGTTCATGTTCAGGTGGATGCGCGTGCCGCAGGCGGTGACCGCCGGCATGTCGCGGATCGAGGCATAGCGTTCCTGCGCCTCGGCCTGCATCGCCAGCTTGTCGCGGAAGGCGTTGACGACCGTCTCGTCGGGGCGCAGGTGGACCACGCCCTGGTCGCCGTCGATCAGGATCGGATCGCCGTTCAGCGCCTCGGTGGTCACCCCCCGGGCATGCACCACCAGCGGAATCGCCAGCGCGCGGGCGACGATGGCCGCGTGGCTGCCGACCGAGCCGTCTTCCAGCACCACGCCTTTCAGCCGGCGGCCGTAGTCCAGCAGCTCTGCCGGGCCGATGTTGCGCGCGATCAGGATCGGGTCGACCGGCATCTCGGCCCCGGTCTCGCGCCCCTGCCCCGTCAGGATGCGCAGCAGGCGATTGCTGAGGTCGTCCAGATCGTGCAGCCGCTCGCGCAGGTAAGGGTCCGAGACCTGCTCCATCCGCGCGCGGGCGGTGGATTGCTCTTTCTCAACCGCCGCCTCGGCGGAGAGGCCGCGGGCGATGTCCTCCTCCATGCGCCGCATCCAGCCCTTGGAATTGGCGAACATGCGGTAGGCCTCGAGCACCTGGATATGGTCCTTGTCGCCCCCGGCGGCCCCGGCCAGCATCTCGTCCACGCCGACGCGCAGCTCGTCCACCGCCTGGGTCAGCCGCTCCATCTCGCGGTGCGGATCGTCGGCGATGGGGTTCAGCACCACGACG
>JBPEXR010000184.1:0-4112 GCA_052031355.1 Paracoccaceae bacterium | reverse complement strand
AGTCCGGCAGGCTGGCGAGGGAGATGACCTCGCCCGTGTGCACATCCATCAGCACCGCCGCCGCGCCCTTGGCGTTCATCAGGCGCATGCCGCCGTAGAGCACGCGCTCCACCGCCGCCTGGACGGTCAGGTCCAGCGACAGCTGCAGCGGCGCGCCGGCGTTGGCGGGATCGCGCAGGAAGGCGTCGTAGGTCTTCTCGACCCCGGCGACGCCGATCACCTCGGCGGCGTGCACCCCCTCGCGGCCGAAACTGGCCCCGCCCATCACGTGGGCCGCCAGCGTGCCGTTGGGGTAAAGGCGCATCTCGCGCGGGCCGAACAGCAGCCCGGGATCGCCGATGTCATGCACCGCCTGCTTTTGCTCCGGGCTGATTTTCTTCTTGATCCACAGGAACTTGCGCTTTCCGGTGAAATCCTTTTTCAGCCGCGCCTCATCAAGGTCCGGGAAGATCTGCGCCAATTCGCGGGCCGCGCGCTCGGGGTCGATCATGTGCGGCGGCTGGGCGTAGAGGCTGTGCGTCTCCATGTTGGTGGCCAGGATGCGGCCGCGGCGGTCCACGATGTCGGCGCGCTGCGCGATGATCGAGGCGCCCGAGGCATGCGCCCGCGGCTCGCTGGGCTCGGAGGCCGCCAGCGTGCCCATGCGCACGCCCACCACCGCGAAGGCGCAGAAGAAGAAGGCGCCCAGCACCAGCAGCCGCCCCTCGGCGCGGGTGCGGGCGCGGTCGCGCATCTCCTCGTGGCGCAGGCGGATGTTCTCGCGCTCGATCGCGTCGGGGTTCTCGCCCTTGCGGCGGGCGTCGAGGATGCGGGCCAGCGGGCGCAGGGGGGTGCGGATCATGGCCGGGCTCCGCGGCTGGAGACATCGACGGGGTCGGTGATCAGGGGCGCGTCCTCGCGCGGGTAGGCCACCTGGTCGATGCGGCCGAACTGGTCGGGGCGCAGCGGCAGCAGGCCAAGGCGTTCAAAGTTCAGATCCGCCAGTTCCCGCAGGCGATCGGGGCGGTTGAGGTAGGCCCATTCCGCGCGCAGCACGCCGAGGCGCGCCCGGGCGGCGCCGATCTCGCGCTGCAGGCGTTCGGTGCGCTTCAGGGCTTCCTGGGTGGCGTAATTCTCGTGGTAGGCCCAGAAGGCCAGCCCGATGACCGACAGCGCGGTCACGACAAACAGCAAGGTGCGCATCAAAACCCCCTGATCGATGGCATGCCCAGTTCCTTCGGCGTCACGCGGCGCGCCGGCGCCTCGGTCCGCCGCGCCACGCGCAGCTTGGCCGAGCGGGCGCGCGGGTTCTCTTCCAGCTCCTGCGGGTCGGGGCCCACGGCCTTGCGCGTCACGGCCTGCAGCCCCGGGGCCTGTTCCTCGGGCAGCGGGGCATAGCGGTTGGCCCGCCCGCCCCCGCCCGACCGGGCCTGGATGAAACGTTTGACCATCCGATCCTCGATCGAATGGAAGGTGACCACGGCCAGCAGCCCGCCGGGCGCCAGGGCGCGTTCGGCGGCCATCAGCCCCTCGTAAAGCTCTTCGTATTCCGCGTTCACCGCGATGCGCAGCGCCTGGAAGCTGCGGGTGGCCGGGTGCGACTGCCCCGGCTTGGCGCGCGGCAGGCAGGATTCGATGATCCCGGCCAGCTGCAGCGTCGTCTCGATCGGCGCCTCGGCGCGGGCGCGGATGATGGCGCGGGCGATGCGGCGGCTGGCGCGCTCCTCGCCGAAGTGGAACAGGATGTCGGCCAGCGCGCCTTCCTCGGCGGTGTTGACGATATCGGCGGCGCTGGGGCCCTGCTGGCTCATCCGCATGTCGAGCGGGCCGTCGCGCAGGAAGGAGAACCCCCGCTCCGCCCGGTCGAGCTGCATGGAGGAAACGCCAAGGTCCAGCACCACGCCGTCGAGGTTCTCGGCATATTCGTCCATGCGGGAGAAGACGCCCTCGACCATGCGCAGGCGGCCCTCGTACTGCCCGGCCCAGCTTTCGGCCATCTCGAAGGCCAGCGGGTCGCGGTCCACCGCGATCACCTCTTCCGCGCCGGCATCCAGCAGCGCGCGGGTGTAGCCGCCGGCGCCGAACGTGCCGTCCAGCCAGCGCCCCCGGACCGGGGAGATCTCGCGCAGGATGGAACGCAAAAGAACGGGGACATGCGGGGCTGCGGGGGCGGCCTCGTCAACCATTTGCAGCCTCGGCATGGGCATCGAGGAAGGTCAGCGGGTCGACATCGCCCAGCTCTTCCAGCCAGGCTTCGGCGCGGGCGGCCTCTTCCTGCTCGTAGGTTTCGGGCTTCCAGATCTGGAAGGTGTCGCCGGCGGCGATGAAGAAGGCCTCGCCCTCCAGGTCGATCTTGGCACGCAGCTTGGCCGGCAGCACCAGGCGGCCGGTGTCATCCACCGTGGTCGGGAAGGACTGCCCGTGGAACAGGCGCTGCAGCATCTTGCGCTCCGGCGTGCCGCGGGGCATCGCGTCGATCTTGCGGTCGACCTCGTCGATCGCGTTCATCGTGTAGCATTCCAGGTACTTGCGACGGTGATCGCCGTAGACGATGACCAGCTCGGGGGATTTTTCGGGAGTCCAGTTGGGATCCTCGGCTTCAAGGACTCGGCGAAAGGAGGCCGGGATCGAGACCCTGCCCTTGCTGTCCACCTTGTGGTGGCTTTCACCTCTGAACCTTCGCGCCACGGCTCGGCCCTGTCCCTATCCACCCCTGAAAAACGAAACGGCGAATTGAGCTGCTGCCACTGCCCAATCCGCCGCCCTCGTCCCGCTGTTGCGGGTGTCCGACTGCGCGCGCCACCTGGGGGGATGTCTGCTCGCTCGCGCGCCGGATCTCTTCGTTCGATGAAAGCGGGGCCTGTATGAAACCTGTTATTTTTTGGGAGTTTGGGGTTCTTTGGCGCCCCTGAGTTCCCGTCCCTCATCGTGTAAACAGGGATGCCATGGGAATTCATGGAAATCAATTCCCTTTTTGGGGAAATTTGCCCCGCATAGCGGCTGCGGCAGTTTGGCCACAGGCCGTTTCGAGGGTCAGTCTGCGCGATTTTCAGCCGATATAGCGGTTGTGATGGAACGAATACCCATATCTGGGCATTCGGCGCCTTCGAAGAAAATGTCCCGTGAAGTCCCGTGAGGGTCGAAAAAACTTTCGTCGCGCGGCCCGGCGGCGGCATTCCGGCGCCCCGGGGGCGGGCTCAGACCCCGGAAACCGGCCCGGAACCCGCACACGGGCGCGTGATTCTGACGTCGCCGTGATCGCGGGCCCGCTGTGTCCCATGAAGTCCCGTGCCCCCGTCCCACGATTTCCCGTGGCTGGGCCGGCGGCCCACCCCGCGGTCGACCGGCCGGATACGGACCTCCAGGACACTCCTATAATAGGTCAGCATTGCGTATGCATTTGCTGCATAGCAGAATTGCCGACCTGTCCATTGTGCACGCGCAGCATCGGCGTAAATAAAGCGCACAAGACGAACACACGAACGCAAACGCTGATCGCAGCGAAAACGAAAGCGAGTATGACAATGGCATTCGCATCTGAAAGCTACACCCAAGACGCCGGCCTGCGCGGCCGCTTCGCAGCTCTCACCAAAGAGATCTCCGAGCGTCTGGCCCGCCGTCGCGTCTACCAGCAAACCCTGCGTGAGCTGAGTGCGCTGAGCAACCGCGACCTGACCGATCTGGGCCTGCACCGCTCGATGATCACCCAGGTCGCCCACGAGGCTGCCTACGGCAAGTAAGTTTCGGCGGCCCGCTCCTCCCTCTGGGCCGATCGATCCGGCGGCGACCCCTCCTCCCTTGGGTCGCCGCCCCAGATACCGGGGCGACAGCCCCAAGAGTTTCGGGCCTTCCTTCTCCTCCTCCCTGGGAGGGCCCGATGCCAAGAACGGCGGCGCCTCTCCTCCTCCCTGGCGCCGTCGTTCTTCTTCAACACCGGGGCAACAGCCCCAAGAGTTTCGGGCCTTCCTTCTCCTCCTCCCTGGGAAGGCTTGATGCCAAGAACGGCGGCGCCTCTCCTCCTCCCTGGCGCCGTCGTTCTTCTTCCATACCGGGGCTGCGGCCCCAGGGTTCGGCCGGTTTCTCCCTCCTCCCTCGACCGGCCGCATGCAGAAGCGGCGGCGCCCCCTCCCTGG
>JBPEXR010000183.1:0-2688 GCA_052031355.1 Paracoccaceae bacterium | reverse complement strand
GTGGAGGCCGCGCTGGCCGAGGCGCGGCGCGAGATCGACGCGATCGCCGAGAACGACGCCACGCCGGATTTCGCCAACACCATCCAGGCGCTGGAGGCGGCGGGCAAACGGCTGGACCGGGTGCTGGCGGCGTTCTTCACCCTTGCCGGGACCGACAGCAACCCGCAGCGGCAGGAGTTGCAGCGCGCCTTCTCGCCGATGCTGGCGGAGTTCTCCTCTGATATCTACGGCAACCGCCGCCTGTTCGAGCGGATCGAGGCTGTCTGGGAGGGGCGCGAGGCCGCCGGCCTCGACGCGCAGGACGCGCGGCTGCTCTACCTCACGCGGCGCAGCTTCCGCCGCGCGGGCGCCGCGCTGACCGGCGCCGAGGCCAAGCGCATGCGCGAGATCAAGGCCCGCCTCGCCGTGCTGGGTACCCGTTTCACCCAGAACCTGCTGGCCAGCGAGGCCGGCTGGGTGATGGACCTGCCCGAGGAGGCGCTGAAGCAGATGCCGGCGGAACTGGTGCGCACCCTGCGCGCCGCCGGCGCCGAGAAGGGCCGCGACGGCGCGGCGGTGACGCTGGCACGCTCGGTCATCATGCCCTTCTTGCAGGAATGCCCGCAGCGCGATCTGCGCCGCCGCGCGCTGGAGGCCTTCTGCGCCCGCGGCGAGGGGCAGGGGGAGGCCGACAACCGCCCCATCGCGGCCGAGATCCTGGCCCTGCGCGAGGAACGCGCCAAGCTGCTGGGCTACGACAGTTTCGGCGCCTACAAGCTGGAGACGGAGATGGCCGGCAGCCCGGCCCGGGTGCGCGAGCTGCTGATGCAGGTCTGGCAGCCCGCCCGCGCCAAGGCCGAGGCGGACGCTGCCGCGCTGACCGCGCTGATGCGCGCCGATGGCATCAACGACGAGCTGGCCGCCTGGGACTGGCGCTACTACGCCGAGAAACGCCGCCGGGCCGAACATGATGTCGATGACGCCGCGCTGAAGCCCTACCTGCAGCTGGAGAACATCCGCGCCGCCGCCTTCGACTGCGCGCACCGCCTGTTCGGGCTGGACTTCGCGCCGGTGGATCTGCCGCTGCACCACCCCGATTGCCGCGCCTTCGAGGTGACGCGCGCGGGCCGGCACCTGGGCCTCTTCATCGCCGACGATTTCGCCCGCGCCTCGAAACGCTCCGGTGCCTGGTGCTCGACCCTGCGGGGGCAGGCGCAATGGCCCGCGGCGCAGGGGCCGATCGTTCTGAACGTGTGCAACTTCGCCAAGCCGGCGGCGGGGGAGCCGGCGCTTCTGTCGCTGGACGACGCCAAGACGCTGTTCCACGAGTTCGGCCACGCGCTGCATCACCTGCTGTCGGACGTGCGCTACGAGAGCATGTCGGGCACCTCGGTCGCGCGCGATTTCGTCGAACTGCCCAGCCAGCTGTTCGAACATTGGCTGACCGTGCCGGAGGTGCTGCGCAAGCACGCGCTGCACGCCGAGACCGGCCAGCCGATGCCGCGCGAGATGCTGGAGCGCGTGCTGGCCGCCGAGAAGGCTGACAGCGCCTTCGCGACGGTGGAATACCTCGGCTCTGCCCTGGTGGACCTGGCGTTCCACGATGGCCCCGCGCCCGCCGACCCGATGCAGGCGCAGGCCGAGGTCCTGGCCGAGATCGGCATGCCCGCCGCCATCCCGATGCGCCACGCCACCCCGCAGTTCGCCCATGTCTTCGCGGGTGATGGCTATTCCTCGGGCTATTACAGCTACATGTGGTCGGAGGTGATGGACGAGGATGCCTTCGCCGCCTTCGAAGAGGCGGGCGATCCCTTCGACAAGCCGTTGGCCGAAGCGCTGGAGCGGCACGTTCTGTCGGCCGGCGGCACCGCCCCGGCCGAGGACCTCTACACCGCGTTTCGGGGCCGCATGCCGGGGCCCGAGGCGCTGCTGCGCGGCCGCGGGCTGGCCGCCTGACGCCCGTGACGCGCGCCGCGCGGGTGTGCCCGATCCCGGGCCCGCGCGGCGAATTTTTTCACCCTCGACTCAGTTGACAGGGGCGGCGGCAATTCCTAGCTATGCGCCGTTAGCACTCACCCCACCCGAGTGCTAACGGCCCTTACGGGCCTCCAGGAAACTTTGAGCCAAGGAGACTCAAGGATGGCATTCAAACCGCTTCATGACCGTGTGCTGGTTCGCCGCGTGGAAAGCGACGAAAAGACCAAGGGCGGTCTTATCATCCCCGATAGCGCGAAAGAGAAGCCGGCAGAAGGCGTTGTAGTCGCTTGCGGTGATGGCGCGCGCAAGGATTCGGGTGAACTGATCGAGATGGCCGTCAAGGCCGGCGACAAGATCCTGTTCGGCAAGTGGTCGGGCACCGAAGTGACGATCGACGGTGAAGAGCTGCTGATCATGAAGGAAAGCGACATCCTCGGCATCATCGAGGACGCGGCCGCCGCCAAGGCTGCCTGATCAACGCACCTTCCTTTTCTCGGATCCAATTACAGGAGGCATGTAAATGTCTGCAAAAGACGTGAAATTCGACACCGACGCACGCAACAAGATGCTGCGCGGCGTGAACATCCTGGCCGACGCGGTCAAGGTGACCCTGGGCCCCAAGGGCCGCAACGTGGTGCTGGACAAGTCGTTCGGCGCACCCCGCATCACCAAGGACGGTGTCTCGGTCGCCAAGGAAATCGAGCTTGAGGACAAGTTCGAGAACATGGGCGC
>JBPEXR010000182.1:0-3032 GCA_052031355.1 Paracoccaceae bacterium | reverse complement strand
GTCAGGCGATCCTTTCCAGTTCCACCGAATGCCCGTCCGCCGCGCCTTGCGTTTTGGCGGCGCGCTGGCGCTTGCCGCCGCGCTGGGCGGCTGCAGCGGCGCGCAATCGGCGCTGGCGCCGGCGGGCGAGGATGCGCGGGTGCTGGCGCGGCTCTTCTGGATCATGTTCGTCGGCGCGGCGGTGCTGTGGATCGCGGTCAACGGCCTTTTCTTCTATACCTCGCGGGTGCGGCGCGGCGGGTTCGACACCAAGTGGACCGCGCCGTTGATCGTCGGCGGCGGGGTGATCCTGCCGCTGGTGGTCATCGTGCCGCTGCTGACCTACGGGCTGGCGATCATGCCCGACCAGCGCGCCCCGGGCGAGGGGCTGCGCGTCGAAGTCACGGGCGAGCAATGGTGGTGGCGCGTCACCTACCATCCGGCGGGCGGCGGCGCGCCGGTCGTCTCGGCCAACGAGATCCGCCTGCCGGCCGGGCAGCGCACCGCCTTCCACCTGGGCGCGGCGGAAGTGATCCATTCCTTCTGGGTGCCGGCGCTGGGCGGCAAGCTGGACATGTTTCCGGGCCGCGAGACGGTGCTGACGCTGCGCCCCGAGACGCCGGGCGTCTACCGCGGCCAATGCGCCGAGTTCTGCGGCCTCTCGCATGCCTGGATGGCCTTCGAGGTCGTCGTCATGCCGCCCGAGGAGTTTGACGCCTGGCTGGCCGCCGAGGCGGCCGAGGCCAGGGCACCGCAGACCGAGGCCGCGCGCCGGGGCGCCGCGATCTTCGACGCCGAGGGCTGCGGCGCCTGCCACGCCGTCCGCGGCACGCCGGCGGTGGGCGAGGTGGGCCCGGACCTGACCCATGTCGGCAGCCGGCTGAGCCTTGGCGCCGGCCGGCTGAACACCGAGCTAGAGGATTTCGCCCGCTGGATCGCCCATACCGGCGATCTGAAGCCCGGGGTGGAGATGCCCGACTACGACCACCTGACGCCCGAGGCGCTGGCGGACCTGTCGCATTACCTGAAAGGACTGGAATGAGCGCGCGCGCCCCCATCCCCGGCCCCGAAGGCCCCTATCCCCCGACCGAGGAGATGCTGGCCCAGCCGGTGCCCGACGAGGTCTGCGACCGCCAGGTGGCGAACCTGCGCGCCGCCTGGCGCACGCCGCGCGGCATCTCCTACATGACGGCGGTCAACAACTCCGAGGTGGGGCGCTGGTACGCGCTGACGGCCTTCTTCTTCATGCTCTGCGCCGGGGTGATGGCGTTGATCATGCGCGCGCAGCTGGCGGTGCCCGAGAACGGGCTGATCTCGGCCGAGCTCTACAACCAGCTTTTCACCATGCACGGCTCGGCGATGATGTTCCTTTTCGCCGTGCCGATGTTCGAGTCGATCTCGATTCTGATCCTGCCGGGCCTTCTGGGCGCGCGCGACATGCCCTTCCCGCGGCTGTCGGCCTTCGGCTTTTGGTGTTTCGTCATCGGCGGCTGCTTCGTCATGGGCTCGATCCTCTTCAACGCGGCGCCCGACAGCGGCTGGTTCATGTACCCGCCGCTGGCGACGCTGGCCGAGGGCGTCGGCTCGGACGTCTGGCTGCTGGGCCTCAGCTTCATCGAGGTCGCTTCCATCGCCGCGGCGGTGGAGCTGATCGTCGGCACGCTGAAGTGCCGCCCGCCGGGGATGCGGGTGAACATCATGCCGCTATACGCCTGGTACGTCATGGTGGTCGGCGGGATGATCCTATTCGCCTTCCCGCCGCTGATCGCCGGGGACCTTCTGTTCGAGTTGCAGCGCAGCTTCGACTGGCCCTTCTTCGATCCCGCGCGCGGGGGCGACCCGATGCTGTGGCAGCACCTTTTCTGGATCTTCGGTCACCCGGAGGTCTACATCATCTTCCTGCCCTCCATCGCCATCGCCTCGATGGTGGTGCCGACCGTCGCGCGGCGGCCCATCGTGGGCTATTCGTGGATCGTGCTCAGCGCGGTGGGGACCGGGTTCCTCAGCTTCGGGCTATGGGTGCACCACATGTTCACCACCGGGCTGCCGAACCTGTCGCTGGGCTTCTTCTCCGCCGCCTCGGAGGCGGTGGTGATCCCGACGGGCATCCAGCTGTTCGCCTTCGTGGCCACGCTGATGGTGGGGCGGGTGAAGATCACCCTGCCGATGCTGTGGATCGCGGGCGGGCTGGCGGTCTTCACCGCCGGCGGGCTGACCGGGGTGATGGTGGCGCTGGCGCCCTTCGACTGGCAGGTGCACGACACCTACTTCATCGTGGCGCACCTGCATTACACCCTCTTCGGCGGGATGATCTTCCCGATCATCGGCGGGGTCTATTACTTCTTCCCGTTCTTCACCAAGAAGCTGCTTTCCGTCCGGCTGGGGAAGTGGAGCTTCTGGCTGGTCTTCGGCGGCTTCAACCTGTGTTTCCTGCCGATGCACCTGACCGGGCTGCGCGGCATGCCGCGGCGCATCTTCGCCTACCCGGGCGATCTGGGCTGGGACTGGCTGAACCTCATCTCCACCGCCGGGGCCTTCGTCATGGCGGCGGGCTTCGTCGTCTTCGCCTATGACCTGCTGCGGCCCAAGGGCAAGCAGCCGCTGGCCCCGCGCAACCCCTGGGAGGCCGGCACCCTGGAGTGGAGCCACGATGTCCCCGAGGAGGCCTGGGGCGTCCGCTCGATCCCCTACATCACTTCGCGCTACCCGATCTGGGACCAGCCCAAGCTGGTCGAGCGGATGGACGCGGGCCGCTACTACCTGCCCGACGCGGCCGAGGGCAAACGCGAGACGCTGGTGACCAGCGTCGTCGATGCCGTGCCGATCCAGGTGCAGCGCATCACCGGGCCGGCCTGGATCACGCTGATCGCTGCCGCCTTCACCGGGGGCGCCTTCATCCTGCCGACCTTCAGCCTCTACCTGCCGGCGATCGTCTGCGGCGTGCTGGCGGTTGCCTCGATCATCTACTGGCTCTGGACCTCGACGGCGCAGGTGCCCGAGGCGCCGACCAAGGACGCGGGCCTGGGGCTGCGGCTGCCGCTTTACGCCTCGGG
>JBPEXR010000181.1:0-2365 GCA_052031355.1 Paracoccaceae bacterium | reverse complement strand
GTCTCCAGCGTGTGGGTCGTCACGCCGGCGTTGTAGCCCCAGACCTCGTGCAGCAGCACGTCGCGGGCAACGACGTGATCCGTGGCGCGGTACAGGAACTTCAGGATGTTGGTTTCCTTCTCGGTGAGGCGGATCTTGCGATCGTCCTCCGTCACCAGGAGCTTCATCGAGGGCTTGAAAGTATAGGGCCCCAGCTGGAAGACCGCGTCCTCGGATTGTTCGTGCTGGCGCAGCTGGGCGCGGATGCGGGCCAGCAGGACCGGGAACTTGAAGGGCTTGGTGACGTAATCGTTGGCGCCGGCATCGAGGCCAAGGATCGTGTCGGCGTCGCTGTCGTGGCCCGTCAGCATCAGGATCGGCGCCTTGACGCCCTGCTTGCGCATCAGGCGGCACAGCTCGCGCCCGTCGGTGTCGGGCAGGCCGACGTCCAGGATCACCAGGTCGTAGTGCTGTTCCTTCGCCCGCTCCATCGCCTGCGCGCCGCTGCCGGCTTCGAAGACCTCGAAATCCTCGGTCATCACCAGCTGCTCGCTCAGCGCTTCGCGCAGGTCGTCATCGTCGTCGACCAGCAGGATATTCTTGAGTTGCGCCATGTTACTGCCCTCCGGATAGGTTAACACATGTGCGTGAGCTTGGGTTCCGGCAAGTTTCGCAACAGGCGATTCACGCGGACGTGTGCCGGGTCCGGGATATGTTTCATATTGCGTCCCGCCGGGGTAAACCGGCGCAAACGCAAAGGATCGAGCGCTGCCCATGAGCTTCGCCCCCGACATCACCGAACAGCTGGCCCGCGCCCGGTCCGACTTGCGCATGGGCGTGCCCGTGGTGCTGCTGGGACGCGGCGGCGATACGGGCGACGTGCTGGTGATGGCGGCGGAGACGCTGCAACCGGCGCGGCTGGCGGCGCTGCAGGCGATGCAGGCGGTGCCGGTGCTGGCGATCACCGCCCGGCGCGCCGAGACGTTGAAAGCCCGCGTCTACGATGGCGATCTGGCGCGGCTGCGTCTGCCCGCCGACGCCGGCGCGGACTGGATCGCCGCCATCGCCGATCCGGCAGATGACCTGCGCCGCCCGATGAAGGGCCCGCTGGAGGCCTGCCGCGAAGGCGACGCCGCCCCCCACCGCGCCGCGTTGCAGCTGGTGAAATCCGCGCGGCTTCTGCCCGCCGCGGTCGTGGCCCCCCTGCCCCCCGGCGAGGGGCGGCGCCTTGCCGCGCAGGACGGGCTGACGGCGCTGCCGCTGGCGCTGGCCGAGCCGCAGCTGGCGGCCTTCTCGCCGCTGCATTCGGTCATCAGCGCGCGGGTGCCGCTGCAGGTGTCGGAGGCCGGGCGGCTGCACGTCTTCCGCCCCGAGGACGGCGCGGAGGAGCATTACGCCGTCGAGATCGGCAAGCCCGCCCGCGACAAGCCGGTGCTGGTAAGGCTGCATTCGGCCTGTTTCACCGGCGATCTGATGGGCAGCCTGAAATGCGATTGCGGCCCGCAGTTGCGCGGCGCGCTGGCGCAGATGGGCGGCGAGGGCGCGGGCGTGCTGCTCTACCTCAACCAGGAGGGCCGCGGCATCGGGCTGGCGAACAAGATGCGCGCCTACAGCCTGCAGGACCAGGGCTTCGACACGGTCGAGGCCAACCACCGCCTGGGGTTCGAGGATGACGAGCGCGATTTCCGCATCGGCGCCGAGATCCTGCGCCGCATGGGCTTTGCCGCCGTGCGCCTGATGACGAACAACCCCGCCAAGATCGAGATGATGCGCAAGCACGGGCTGGAGGTGGCCGAGCGCGTGCCGTTGAAGGTCGGGGAGAACCCGCACAATACCGGCTACCTGGCCACCAAGGCCGCGAAGTCAGGGCATCTGCTGTGACGCGCGCGGCGCCGCAGCCCCCGCGCGACCTCGGCCCGCAGGACTTGGTGCTGACGCGGCGCGGGCTGCGCTTTGCCGGGCGGCTTTTCCCTTGCGCCATCGGCCGCGGCGCGGTGCGGACGGACAAGCGCGAGGGCGACGGGGCAACCCCCGCCGGGCTGCACCGGGTGACCGGCATGCTCTACCGCCCCGACCGCCTGCCCAGCCCGAACGGCTGGGCGCGCCCCATCGGGCCGCGCGACCTCTGGGCCGACGGGCCGGAGGCGCCGGGCTACAACAGCCTGCAGCGCGCCCCCTACGCCGCCAGCGCCGAGGCGCTGCGCCGGCCCGATCCGCTGTATGACCTGGTGCTTCTGACCGACTGGAACGAAAAGGCCGAGCCCTTTGCGGGCTCGGCCATCTTCCTGCATCAGTGGCGGCGTCCCCGGTATCCGACCGAGGGCTGCATCGCCTTCCGCCGCGACCATCTGCACTGGATCGCGCCGCGGCTGATGCGGGGCACCCG
>JBPEXR010000180.1:0-2116 GCA_052031355.1 Paracoccaceae bacterium | reverse complement strand
CGCGCCCGCCGAGGCCGCGCAGATCCCGGAGTTCGAGCCGGTCTACCCGCTGACCGCGGGGGTGACGCAAAAGGTCATGTTCCGCGCGACGTCCCAGCTGCTTCGGCAGTTGCCGGAACTGCCGGAGTGGATCGACCCGGAGCAGAAGCGCACAGAGGCATGGCCCGACTGGCACGAGGCGTTGGCGGCGGCCCATCGCCCAGTGGCGCAGGAGCAGCTTGCCCCCGCCGATCCGGCCCGCGCGCGCCTGGCCTATGACGAGCTTTTCGCCCACCAGCTGACCCTGGCCCTGGCCCGGGGGCGCCAACGGCGGGCCCCGGGGCGCGAAAGCCGGGGGACCGGAGAGTTGCAAGCAGCTGTCTTGGCCGATCTGCCCTATGCGCCCACCGGCGCCCAGACCCGCGCGATTGCCGAGATCGCGGAGGATATGGCCAGCCCGCGCCGCATGAACCGCCTGCTGCAAGGTGATGTGGGCGCTGGGAAAACCCTGGTCGCCTTCATGGCGCTGCTGACCGCGGTGGAGGCCGGCGGTCAGGGCGTTCTGATGGCCCCGACGGAGATCCTGGCCCAGCAACATGCCGAAGGTCTGCGCCCGATGGCCGCGGCCGCCGGGGTGCGGCTGGAGGTGCTGACCGGCCGCGACAAGGGCGCCGCGCGGCAGGCCAAGCTTGCGGCGCTGGCGCGGGGCGAGGTGCAGGTCCTCGTCGGCACCCACGCGGTTTTCCAGGATGATGTGGCGTTTGCCGACCTGCGCCTGGCGGTGGTGGACGAGCAGCACCGCTTCGGGGTGCGCCAACGCATGGCCCTGGGCGCGAAGGGCGCCACGGCGGATGTGCTGGTGATGACCGCGACGCCGATCCCGCGCAGCCTGTCGCTGGCGCAATATGGCGACATGGATGTCTCGATCCTCGACGAGAAACCGCCCGGGCGGCAGCCGATCACCACGGCGCTCGTCTCGGCCGAGCGGCTGGAGGAGGTGGTGCAGAAGCTGCGCGGCGCGCTGGAGGCGGGGCAGCAGGCCTATTGGGTTTGCCCGCTGGTGGAGGAAAGCGACGTCTCGGACCTTGCCTCGGCAGAGGCGCGGTTCCGGCACCTGCGGGCCGCCCTGGGCGAGGATCGCGTCGCGCTGGTTCACGGCCAGATGCCCCCGGCGGAGAAGGACGCCGCCATGGCGGAGTTCGTGGCCGGGCGCTGTGGCGTGCTGGTCGCGACCACGGTGATCGAGGTCGGCGTCAACGTGCCCAACGCGACGATCATGGTGATCGAGCGGGCCGAAAGCTTTGGCCTGGCACAGTTGCACCAGCTGCGGGGCCGCGTGGGGCGGGGCAGCGGCAAATCCACCTGCCTGTTGATGTACCAGGCCCCGCTCAGCGAGACCGGCGAGAAGCGCCTGAAGGTACTGCGCGACACCGAGGATGGCTTCCGCATTGCCGAGACGGACCTGGAGATGCGCGGCGCGGGCGATCTGATCGGCACGGCGCAATCGGGGCTGCCGCGGTTTCGAATCGCGGACCTGGAGCGGCAGGCGGGGCTCATGGCCACGGCCCAGCGCGACGCGCGCGCCCTTCTGGCGCGCGATCCGCAGCTGACCAGCCCGCGCGGCAAGGCGGCGCGGATGCTGCTGTGGCTGATGCGGCAGGACGAGGCCATTCGCCTGATCTCCGTCGGCTAGACACTTTGTTCACATTTGTTCTCACAAAGTTCTTTACGGGGCGTTAAGAATGTGAGAACAAATAGGCAACGAAGCACAGCCGAGGAGGGGCCGACATGATGAACCAGATCCGAACGACGATTTCCCGCTCCCACAATCACCTGTGGCAGGATGCGCTGGGGGCCCTGGCCCTGGTCGTCATGCTGTTGGTTGCGCTGCATTTTCCCGGCTGGCCGTGAGGGCCCGCCGCTGACCTGACTGCCGCGTTTCCGAGCCGGCGTTCCCAAGGGCCCTGTCCGCCCTGACCGAGCACCTGCCTGTCCCCGCTCATGGCTGACCCACAGCCAGCGCCGGATCCCTCGGAAATGCCTCCTGCCGCCGCCTCCCTTCGGAGCGCGGCGGTTTTTTTAGCTTTTGCCTGCAAGTGGCTGGAAAGACGCGAAAAGCCCTCAGGCGCAGTTGACC
>JBPEXR010000018.1:0-3325 GCA_052031355.1 Paracoccaceae bacterium | reverse complement strand
GCCGAGCGCTTGAACTGGCTGGTGGCGAAGAAGCGGTGCAGGAACTTTTGCAGCCAGTGGCGGATGGTCTCCAGGTCGTAGGCATTGCGCTTGGCCACCGGGAAAGCCTCGGGCCAGCGGCCGGCCTCCACGTCGTGCCAGGCGTGCCAGGCCAGGAAGGCCACCTTGGAGGGCGCCATGCCGTAGCGCATGATGTGGTAGAGGAAGAAATCGTTCAGCTCGTAGGGGCCGATCGTGGCCTCGGTGCTCTGGATTTCCTCGTCCTCGCCGGCCGGCACCAGCTCGGGGGAGATCTCGGTATCGAGGATCGCCTCCAGCACGCGGTCCGTCTCGGCGTCGAACTGGTCGGTGCGCACGGTCCAGCGGATCAGGTACTGGATCAGCGTCTTGGGCACCCCGGCGTTCACGGCATAATGGCTCATCTGGTCGCCCACGCCGTAGGTACACCAGCCCAGCGCCAGCTCGCTAAGGTCGCCCGTCCCGATGACGAAGCCCTTGCGCTGGTTGGCGAGACGGAAGAGGTAATCCGTCCGCAGCCCGGCCTGCACGTTCTCGAAGGTCACGTCATAGACCGGCTCGCCGTCCGAGAAGGGGTGCCCCATGTCGGACAGAAGCTGCCGCGCGGCGGGACGGATGTCGATCTCCTCTGCCGTCACCCCCATGGCGCGCATCAGCTTCCAGGCGTTGGACTTGGTCCCGTCGGAGGTGGCGAAGCCCGGCATGGTGAAGGCCAGGATACGCTCGCGCGGCAGGCCCATGCGGTCGCAGGCCTTGGCCGCGACGATCAGCGCATGCGTGCTGTCGAGCCCGCCGGAGATGCCGATGACCATGGTCTCGCCCGGTGTCGCCTCGAACCGCCGGCGCAGGCCCTCGACCTGGATGTTGAACGCCTCGTAGCAATCCTGGTCCAGGTGGCTTTCGCGGTTGGGCACGTAAGGGAACCGCCGGATCGGCCGGATCAGCCCGGCGTTCTTGAAATGCGGGCGATGCGCGAACCGCACGCGGCGGAATTGCGGCGCGCGGTGGCGGGCGGCGTCGTTGAAACTGCCGGTGCGCATCCGCTCGGCCAGGATCTTGTCGGTGTCGACATCGGCGATGGTCAGCTGCGGCTCGGTCGGGAAACGCTCCGATTCCGCCAGCAGGCTGCCCAGCTCGTAGATCATCCCCTGCCCGTCCCAGGACAGGTCCGTGGTGCTCTCGCCCGGGCCGGCGGCGGAATAGACATAGGCCGCGAAGGCGCGCATGGATTGCGATTGCGACAGCAGGTGCCGGTCGCTGGACTTGCCGATCACGATGTTGGAGGCCGAAAGGTTCGCCAGGACCACCGCCCCCGCCATCGCCGCGTCCGAAGAGGGCGGCGCCGGGGTCCAGAGGTCCTCGCAGATCTCCACGTGCAGCACGAAGCCGGGCAGGTCCTCGGCCTCGAAGATCAGATCGTCCCCGAAGGGCACCCGCTGGCCGGCGAGGGCGATCTCGCCGCGGATGCCGCGGCCGTGGGCGAACCAGCGCTTTTCGTAGAACTCGCGATAGTTTGGCAGGTAGGATTTCGGCACCACCCCCAGCACCTGCCCGCGCGAGATGGCGACGGCGCAGTTGTATAGCCGCCCCTCGTGGCGCAGCGGCGCGCCCACCAGCACCACCGGCGTGGCCTTGCGCGTCGCCTCAACGATCCGGCCCAGCGCCGCTTCCACGTCCTCCAGCAGCGCGGTCTGCATGTGCAGATCGTCGATCGCGTAGGAGGACAGGCACAGCTCCGGGCAGACCAGCAGATCGACGCGGGCCTCGTCCGCGCGGGCGACCTCCCTTAGCAGTTCGTCGCAGTTGTAGGGCACGTCCGCCGGGCGCACCCGCGGGGTAGAGGTGGCCACCCGCAGGAACCCGTGGCGATGCAGGGCGGTGAAATGGGCAAGGTCGCGCTTGGTCATCGAACGGCATCCTCCAGCATGTCCAGGACCGTCAGCAGGCACTTGTGGCGGATCGCGTCGCGGCCCAGCGGGCCGAAGGCCTCCTTGCGGTGCACGGTGTCGGCGCCGCTGCGGGCCAGGGCGAAATGCACGTCCCCCTCGCGGCCGCCATCGCCGCTGGGCCCGGCATAGCCGGTGACCGAGATCGCGATATCGGCGCGGGCGCGGGACAGCGCCCCTTCGGCCATGGCCACCGCCGCCGGGCGCGAGACCGCGCCGTGCCGGTCCAGGATGTCGGCGCCGACGCCCAGAAGCTCGTCCTTGGCATCCTCGCTATAGGTGACGAAGCCGCGCTCGAAGGCGTGCGAGCACCCTTCGATATCGGTGAAAAGGGCCGCCACCAGCCCGCCGGTGCAGCTTTCGGCGGTGCAAAGGCGCAGCTCCTTCTCGCAGACCTTTTCCAGCACTGCCCGGGCGCGGGCCGCGGTGTCCTGCTGGGGGCTAGTGTCGTTCACGGGGCGCGCTCCTTCCATCTTCGATCTTATTGCCTGACTGCCGAACCCGCGCGGCAAGGTCCCGGTTCCTGCGTGCCGCGCGGCGCGCCGAGCCGGGCCGGTGGCCGGCCCCATCCGGCGCTGGCCCCAAAGAGGCAGGCCACGGCCCGCTTGTCCAGTCCAACGGACCTTGGCGGGGTTGGCCCCGGTATGCTAGCTGAGGAAAAAACCAGGGGCGCCCATGTCGATCAGCCTTCAACCGCCCCTCGCGTTCCTGGTCCAGGGCAGCGAGGTGGCGCAAATCATCGGGGCCCGCTCGTGGAGCGGCCACCCGCTGGGCACCCCGCGGTCCTGGCCGGCCAGCCTGCGCGCGGCGCTGCAGCTGGCGCTGTCGGCGCCGGAGCCGACTTGGCTGTGCTGGGGCCCCGAAAAGCACATCTTCTACAACGACGCCTGCCGCCCGATGCTGGGCGCCGCGCACCCCGGTGCGCTGGGCGGCCCGGCGGCCAAAACGCCGCTTTGGCCCGGCGCCGGGTTCGAGACGGCCTGCGCGAAGGCGCTTCAGGACAACAGCGCGACGCGGATGCCGCTGGCCTGCGCCGAGGGCGCGGATGCTGCAGAGGGCGCCCCGCCGCGCGGCACGGTGCTGATCCGCCCGCTGCACGACGACGCCGGTGCCCCCGCGGGGGTCTTTTGCACGCTGGAGGGCCGCGCCCGGGGCGAGGCCGGTGCCTTCGACGAGCTGCACGTGCTGCAACACCGGCTGCTGGAGCTGACGCTCACCGAACAGCCGCTGCGCGACGTGCTGCAGGAGTTGGTGCGCGCCGTCCGCTCGTTCCTGGGCGAGGCCTATCCCTGCTCGATCCTGCTGGCGGACGAGGAAGGCGCGCACCTCTACCACGGCGCGGCGGTGGGCCTGCCGGACGA
>JBPEXR010000179.1:0-2713 GCA_052031355.1 Paracoccaceae bacterium | reverse complement strand
GCCACCAGAACCTTCTTCGGCGCGCCCTCGCCGCCGATCCGCATGATGCGCATGGTCACCCTCCCCGTTTCGCTGCGGGCGCCAGCCTGCCCCAAGGCCCGGGGATGGGCAAGCGGGCGATACCGTGAGAACCCGGAGGGCCTTGACCTTCCGGCGCCGGCAATATGAAGCTTCCGCGACACAAAATGGAGGCTGATCCGCTATGCTGCGCAATATTATTTCCGCCGGGGCGCTTGCCGCGCTTGGCGCCCTCGCCGCCGCCCCCCTGGCCGCGGAGACGCGGCTGACCTACAAGTCGGCCAAGTCCGCCTCCTCCTACTACCAGATGGCGGTGCAGATCGCCGAGGCGCTGGACGCGGCCAGCGACGGCGAGTTGCAGGTGACGGTCGAGGAAAGCCAGGGCTCGGTCCAGAACGTGATGGAGGTGCGCGCCCGCGGGGCGGATTACATCTTCACCACGCCGCCCAGCCTGGTAGGGCTGGCGCAAGGCGGAAAGGCGATGTTCGAGGGCAAGTCCGACCCTTCGTTCGACGAGATCCGCGCCCTGTTCCCCATCCCCTCGCTGACCATGCATTTCGTCATGGCCGAGGGCAGCGGCGCGACCAGCTTCGAGGATCTGGCCGGCAAGACCATCCTGCTGGGCAAAGGCTCCTTCGGGGCGCGGGAGGGCGAGAAGTACCTCGACCTCTTTGGCGTGAAGGACGAGGTAAAGATCGCCGATGTCGAGCTGTCGAACGCCGTGGCCGCGCTGAAGAACGGGCAGATTGACGGTTTCGTCACCGCCGGGTCCTGGCCCGCGCCCAACGTGGTGGAGGCCGCGGCCTCCACCGGCGTGACCGTCCTGTCGCTGAGCGAGGAACAGGTCGCTGAAACCGGCCGCACGCGCCTGGTGATCCCCGCCGGCACCTATGCCGGGCAGGCGGAGGACATCGTCACCACCTCGCTGCCGGTCGTTGCCTATACCACCACCAAGATGGACGAGGAGACGGCCTACCAGGTGACCAAGGCCTTCTGGGAGGCGAAAGAGGCGATGACCAAGTCCAGCCCCTGGTGGGCCGGTGTCACGCCCGATCTTCTGTCCACGATCGACGGCAAGATCCACCCGGGCGCGGCGCGCTACTATGAAGAGGCCGGCATCACGCTGAGCGACGCGCAGAAGTGAGCGCGGGCGAGGCGCAGGAGGCGGGCCCGGCCTCGGCCGGGCCCTTCGCGCTATGGCGCTGGGGGGTGCTGGCCTTTGCCGCCGCCTCGGTGCTGTTCCACATCGGGTTGATCTTCTGGGGGCTGGTGCCGAACCTGGTGGCGCGGCCGCTGCACATGGTTTTCGTTCTGCCCTTCGCGCTGCTGCCGGGGGCCCGCGGGGCGGCACGCACGGTGGGCCTCGCGCTTTGCGCGGCGGGGGTGGCCGCGGCGCTTTGGGTCGCCTGGCAGCACGACGCGCTGGCCGACCAATACGGTTTCCTCGAAGGCCCGGAACAGATGCTGATCGCCGCGGTGCTCATCGCCTCGGTGCTGGAGGCGGCGCGCCGGGCCATCGGCTGGCCGCTACCGCTGGTGGCGGCGCTGGCGCTGGCCTATGGCCTTTGGGGGCAGCACATCCCGGGCCGTTTCGGCCATGCCGGCACCCCGGCCGAAAGCTTCCTGGGCACGCTGACGATCGCCGAAGGGGGGCTTTGGGGTTCGCTGACGGCCGTTTCGGTGGGCGTCGTGTCGATCTTCGTGATCTTCGGCGCCGTGCTGAACGCGGGCGAGGCGGGGCAGGGCTTCATGAACGTCGCCGCCGCGGCGGCCGGGCGGCTGCGCGGCGGGGCGGCCAAGGTCTCGGTCCTGTCCTCGGCGCTCTTCGGCTCGATCTCCGGCTCGGCCTCGGCCAACGTGGCCTCGACCGGCGCAGTGACGCTGCCCGCGATGACGCGCCTGGGCTATCCGCGGCGCATCGCCGGCGCGGTGGAGGCCGTCGCCTCCTCGGGCGGGCAGATCATGCCGCCGCTGATGGGCGCCGGCGCCTTCGTGATGGTCGAGCTGACGGGCACGCCCTACACCGCGATCATGGCCGCGGCGAGCCTGCCGGCGCTGCTTTATTTCTTCGCCGTCTGGATCGGCATCGACGTCTACGCCCGGCGCTACGATCTGCGCGGGCTGGCGCCAGAGGACCGGCCCGAGCGGCGCCTCGTGGCGATCACCGCCGGCTTCTTCCTGGTGCCCTTCGCGCTGCTGCTTTGGGGCATGTTCGGCCTGGGCGTGACGCCGCAATACGCCGCCTGCCTGGCGATCTTCGCCGGGGTGGCGCTGCTGCCTTGGGACGCCAGCCTCCGGCCCGATTGGGCCCGCTTCGCCCGGCGGCTGGAGACGGCCCTTCTGACCGGCGCGCGGCAAGTGGCGCTGATCGGGGCGATCATCCTGTGCGCAAGCCTGGTGATCGGTGTGCTGGGGGTAACCGGGCTGGGCGTGAAGATCACCTCGCTGATCCTGACGGCCTCGGGAGGGATGCTCTGGCCCTCGCTGCTGCTGACGGCGCTGGCCTGCCTGGTGCTGGGCATGGAGGTGCCGACGACGGCGGCTTATGTCATTTGCGTCTCGGTTGCCGGGCCCGCGCTGATCGAGCTGGGCCTGCCGCCGCTGCACGCGCATCTCTTCGTCTTCTGGTTCGCGCTGCTCTCGACCATCACGCCCCCGGTCTGCGGCGCCGTCTTCATCGCCGCCGGCATGGTGG
>JBPEXR010000178.1:0-7563 GCA_052031355.1 Paracoccaceae bacterium | reverse complement strand
GATGCGGTCCATCACCTCGACCAATGTAACTTCGGCGCCCATCGCCCTGTAGAAGCTTGCAAATTCAACGCCGATGGCGCCCGAGCCGATGACCAGCAGCCGCTGGGGTCGGTGCGGCGGCTGCAGCGCGTGGCGGTAGGACCAGACGCGCTTGCCGTCAGGCTCCAGCCCCGGCAGGTCACGGGCGCGGGCGCCGGTGGCCAGCACGATCGCCCCGGCCGCCAGGCGGCGCTCGCCGCCCTCGCCCTGCACCCTGACCGCGCCTTCGCCGGCCAGCGCCGCGGTGCCGCGCACCACGGTGATGCGGTTCTTCTTCATCAGGTGGTCGATACCGGCCGAAAGCTGCCCGGCCACCTTGCGCGAGCGGGCGATCACCGCGTCGAAATCGGCGCGCGCCTCCACCGGCTCCAGCCCGAAATCGCGGGCGCGCTCCATCAGGTGCAGCACCTCGGCCGATCGCAGCAGCGCCTTGGTGGGAATGCACCCCCAGTTCAGGCAGATGCCGCCCATCTCCGCCCGCTCGACGATGGCGACCTTCAGGCCCAGCTGCGCGCCGCGGATGGCGCAGACGTAACCGCCCGGCCCCGCGCCGATCACCACCATGTCGAACTTTTCCGCCGCTGTCGCCATCTGCCCCTCCTGCCCTCGCGGGTTGCCCCCGCGCACCGTCTTCGCGCCGCGCCAGTGCCGCGCGGCCGGGGCCGAGCCTAGCGGCAAGCGCCGGGCGCATCAACGCCGCGCCATGGGAGGGGCCGGCCCGGTGACGCGCCGCCCCCGCGCGCCTATATCAGGCAAAAGGAGAGCTTCATGACCTCGTTCGAGATCGGCCGACTGGCCTACCTGGGGCTGCTGGGCGCGGCCCTGCTGCTGATCGTGCTGGTGCAATACCGCGGCCGCATGGGCCAGATGATGCAGCAGGCGGCGATCTGGGGGCTGATCTTCATCGGCGCCATCGCCGCGGTGGGCCTGTGGGACGACATCACGCGCAGCTCGGCGCAGGTGCAGGCGCTGGCCTCCGAGGAGGGGCGCATCACCGTGCCGCGCGCCCGCGACGGGCACTACTACCTGACGCTTTCGGTGAACGACGAGCCGGTGCGCTTCGTCGTCGACACCGGGGCCAGCGCGGTGGTGCTGAAACGTGCAGATGCCGCGCGGGCGGGGATCGACCTGGACGCGCTGCGCTACTTCGGCCAGGCCTTCACGGCGAACGGGCCGGTGGCCACCGCGCCGGTGCAGCTGGACAGCATCGGGCTGGGCCCCATCCAGGACCGCAACCTGCGCGCCTGGGTCAACCAGGGCGAGATGGAGCATTCGCTTCTGGGGATGGAATACCTGCAGCGGTTCGGCCGGATCGAGATCACCGGGGGCGAGCTGATCCTGACGCGCTGAGCCGCCCTACTCCGCCGGCGCCTTCTCGGCCTTCTTTTCCCACTTGCCCGATTCCTCGGACCAGTATTGCGCCGCGCAGCCCGCGGCGGTGAGCGATGCCCATTGGCCGCGCGCGCGGGCCAGCGCCGCCTCGTCCATCCCGTCGAAAAGGATGCAGGTGCGGGCCATTGCCTGCACCTCCTCGGGGGTGACCTCGGCCCCGTCGAGGGACATCAGGCAATGCGCCCCGTTCGGCACCTCCGGCCCCGCGGTCAGCAGGATCGGCTGCAGCGCGTCCAGCGCCCCGCCGCTGGCGCGTCCATGGGCGCGGAAGCTTTCGGGCGGGCCGTCCCAGAGGCTCTGGTCCAGCGCCTCCAGCCGGTCGGGCGCGGCCCCGCGTACCACCACCCGCCAGCCCGCGGCGACGGATTTGTCCAGCAGCATCGGCAGGGTCGCCTCCACCGTGCTGCGGGTCAGGTGGTAGAAGAAGGCCGCGCCCATGGCCGTCAGCCCTCGAACCGCTCGCGCACCAGGCGGTCCAGCGCCATGACGCCCCAGCCGGTCGCCCCCTTGGGCGCCAGCGCGGTGTCGGTCTTGACGCTGGCCACCCCGGCGATGTCGAGGTGGATCCACGGCACCTCGTCCTTCACGAAACGCTTGAGGAACTGCGCCGCGGTGATCGACCCGGCGGCGCGCCCGCCGACGTTCTTCATGTCGGCCAGCTGCGACTTCAGCAGGTCGTCATAGGCCTTGCCCAGCGGCATCCGCCAGGCGCCTTCGCCCTCGGCCCGGGCGGCGCCCAGGAAGCTCTCGGCGATCTCCTCGTCGTTGGAATAGACGGCGGCGTTCTCGTGCCCCAGCGCGATGATGCAGGCGCCGGTCAGGGTGGCCAGGTCGATCATCGCGGCGGGCTTGAAGGTCTCCTGCGCGTACCACATGGCGTCGCACAGGACGAGCCGCCCCTCGGCGTCGGTGTTGATCACCTCGATCGTGTCGCCCTTCATCGAGCGGATGATGTCGCCGGGCCGCATCGCGGTGGCCGAGGGCATGTTCTCCACCAGCCCGACGATGCCGACGACATTGGCCTTGGCCTTGCGCCGCGCCAGGGTGCGCATGACGCCCGCGACCACGCCGGCGCCGCCCATGTCCATCGTCATGTCTTCCATGCCCGCGGCCGGCTTCAGCGAGATGCCGCCGGTGTCGAAGACCACGCCCTTGCCCACCAGCGCCAGCGGCGCGGCATCCTTGGCGCCGCCCATCCATTTCATCACCGCCAGCTTCGACGGCGCGGCCGAGCCCTGCCCGACCGACAGAAGCGCGCCCATGCCCAGCTTCTGCATCTCCGGCTCGTCGAGGATCTCGACCTCCAGGCCCAGATCGCGCATCGCCTCGATGCGGGCGGCGAACTCGGTCGTGGTCAGCACGTTGGCCGGCTCGCTGACCAGGTCGCGGGTGAAGAACACGCCCTCGGCCACGGCGCGCTGCGCGGCGAAGGCATCCTCGGCCGCCTCGGGCTTGGCGCACATGACGGTGATGGCGCCGGGCGCGGCATCGCCCTCGGCCTCGTCCTCGGGGGCGGACTTGTGGTCGGTGAAAGCATAGCCGCGCAGCACCAAGCCCAGGGCCAGGTCCTCGGTGCGCTGGGTGCTGCCGGCCAGCAGCGTCAGCGGCGCAGTGCCGCGCGCCTTGGCCAGGGCCGCGCCGCCGCGGCGCGCCTCCTCGACGCTGGGGCGGCGCGGCAGCACCAGCACGTCCAGCGCCTCGGCCTGCAGCCCCGCGGGCCAGGCCAGGCTGGTCACCTCGCCCGGCTTGGCCTTGGCGAACCGCTTGCCCTCGACCAGGCGCTTGACCGCGCCCTTGGTCAGCCGGTTGACGCGCCGCGCCCCGGGGTCGAGCTTGCCGTCCGGGGTGACGATGATGGCCAGGCGCCCTTCGGCGCCGGCCAGCGCCTCGAGGTCGGTTTCGGCAAAGCTCAGGTTGGGCAGGTCGGTCATGGATCACTCCTTCAACATCACTGGCCATAGGGCTATCCCGACGCCGCGCCGAAGGCCAGAGTCCGCCTTTTCCCCGGCCCGCCTTTCCAGTAGGCTTTGCCCGCATCGCGCGCCGCAGGGGGACCCAACTTGGCCAGATTCGACAGATACTTGCTGTCGCAACTCATGGTGCTGTTCGGCTTTTTCGCCCTGGTCTTCGTCGCCGTCTTCTGGGTCAACCGCGCGGTCATCCTGTTCGACCGGCTGATCGCCGACGGCCATTCGGCCGGCATCGTGATGGAGTTCACCGCCCTGAGCCTGCCCAAGGTGGTGGCCACCGTGCTGCCGCTGGCGGCCTTTGCGGGCACCGTTTACGTGACCAACCGGCTGAGCAACGACAGCGAGCTGACGGTGGTCCAGGCCACCGGCTTCTCGCCCTGGCGGCTGGCGCGGCCCGTGGCGATCTTCGGCGTGGTGGTGGCGCTGATGATGACGGTGCTGACGCATGTGCTGCTGCCCGCCTCGCTGGCGCAGCTGAAGGAGCGCGAGGTGGAGATCGCCAAGTCCCTCTCGGCCCGGCTGCTGCGCGAGGGCGTCTTTCTGCACCCGACCCGCGGCGTGACCTTCTACATCCGCAACATCACCGAGGCGGGCGAGCTGGAGAACGTCTTCCTGTCCGACCAGCGCAGCGAGGCGCGCAGCACGATCTACACCGCCCGCAAGGCGATCTTCCTGCGCGACAGCGCCGGGCCGAAGCTGGTGATGGTCGACGGCATGGCGCAGACGCTGAACCGCGACGGGCGGCTCTCGACCACCAATTTCTCGGAACTGGCCTATGACATCTCCGGCCTCGTCACCGGGCCGGAGACGGTGCGCAAGCGGATCGAGCATCTTCCCACCTGGGACCTGCTGACCCGCACCGCCGAGGTCGCCGAGGAAACGCGCGAGCGTCCCGGCGACGTGCTGGAGGAGGCGCACGCCCGCTTCGCCCAGCCGCTGCTGTGCCTCGCCGCGGCGCTGATCGGCTTCGCGGCGCTGCTGACGGGGGATTTCTCGCGCATGGGGATCGGGCGGCAGATCGTGCTGGCGATCTTCCTGCTGGTGCTGCTGAAGATGATCGAAAGCGCGGTGACCGAGCCGGCGCGCGCCGACGCCCGCCTCTGGCCGCTGCTCTACCTGCCGGGGCTGACCGGCGTGGGGCTGGCGGGGGCGATGCTGGCCTACGCGGGACGCAACCGGCGCCGGCCCGCCCGCGCGGCGCGGACGGCGGCGGCCGGCCCCGTTGGCCCCGCTGGGGGGACGCCATGATCCTGCACCGCTACTTCGCCCGGCGCTTCGTGAAGCTGTTCCTGGCCATCCTGATCGTCTTCTCGGTCTTCCTGGCGCTGCTGGACCTGGTCGAGCAGATCCGCCGCTTCGACGGCGAGCTGGCGATGGAAGAGCTGCTGACGATGGTGCTGCTGAACGCGCCGCGCGGCCTTTACCAGATCCTGCCGCTGATCGTGATCCTGGCGGCGATCTGGCTGCACCTGTCGCTGGCGCGCTCCTCCGAGCTTGTGGTGACCCGCGCCGCGGGCCGGGCCGGGCTGGCGGCGCTGGCCGCGCCCAGCCTGACGGCGGCGGCGATCGGCGTGCTGGCGGTGGCGATCCTCAACCCGGTGGTCGCGGCGACCACCAAGCGCTACGCCGACCTGCGCGAGCTGCACGACAGCGGCGGGCTGTCCACCCTGTCGATCGGGCGCGAGGGGCTGTGGCTGCGCCAGGGCGCGGCCGACGGCACCCAGACGGTGATCCGCGCCGCCCGCGCCAATGCCGAGGCGACCGAGCTTTACGACGTCAGCTTCCTGACCTACGCCGCCGGCGGCGGGCCCGAGCGGCGCATCGTGGCCGAGCGCGCGCGGCTGGAAGGCGGCCACTGGCGGCTGGAGGGCGCGAAAAGCTGGCCCCTCTCGCCCGGGGTGAACCCCGAGGAGGCCGCGCGCAGCCATGCCGAGCTGCGCCTGCCCTCGACCCTGACGCGCGAGGCGATCCGCGACAGCTTCGGCTCGCCCGACGCGATCCCGATCTACGATCTGCCCGCCTATATCGCCCAGCTCGAGGAATCGGGCTTTTCGGCGCGGCGCCACATGGTCTGGTTCCAGATGGAACTGGCGCGCCCGGTCTTCCTGCTGGCGATGGCGCTGGTGGGCGCCGCCTTCACCATGCGCCACGCCCGGCTGGGACGCTCGGGGCTGGGGGTGCTGGCGGCGATCCTGCTGGGCTTCGGCCTCTACTACGTGCGGAACTTCGCGCAGATCCTGGGCGAGAACGGCCAGGTCGCGCCCTGGATCGCCGCCTGGGCACCGCCGGTGGCCTCGGTCCTCTTGGCGCTGGGGCTGATCCTGCATATGGAGGACGGGTGAGACCCGCGCGCTTCCCCCTCCGCCGCCCCCGCGGCGCCGTCCCCGCCGCCTGCCCCGCCCGGGCGCGGCGCCGGACGGGCGCGCTGGCGCTGGCGCTGGCCGGGGCGCTGGCCATGACCGCGGGCGCCGGCCTGCCCACCGCCGGCGCGGCGCAGGGGCTTTCGCCAAGCGCCCCCGGCCAGGGCGCGCAGACGGCGGGCCCCGCCGTGCTGGTCGCCGACCGCCTGTTCGTCACCGCCGCGGGGCGGCTGATCGCCGAAGGCAATGTCGAGGTGCTGCGCGGCGACACCCGCCTGACCGCCACCCGCATCACCTACGACGAGGACGGCGGCGGGCTGACCATCGACGGCCCCCTGCGCCTGACCGAGGGCGGGCAAAGCGTGATCCTGGCCGACAGCGCCGCGCTGGACCGCGAGCTGCGCAACGGCATCCTTCTGGGCGCGCGGCTGGTGCTGGCGCAGCAGCTGCAGCTGGCGGCGCGGGCCGTCAACCGCAGCGACGGGCGCTACACGCAGCTGACCAAGGTGGCGATGACCTCCTGCCAGGTCTGCGGGCCGGATGACGTGCCGCTGTGGCAGATCCGCGCCCGCCGCGTGGTGCACGACGAAGAGGCGCGCCAGCTCTACCTCGAGGGCGCGCAGTTCCGCGTGCTGGACCTGCCGGTCCTGTGGCTGCCGCGCCTGCGCCTGCCGGGCCCCGGGCTGGACCGCGCGCGCGGCTTCCTGATCCCGGTGGCGCGCAGCTCGACCCTCCTGGGCTTCGGGATCAAGACGCCCTACTTCATCCCGCTCGGGCCGCACCGCGACCTGACGCTGACGCCCTACCTGTCGCCCGTCACCCGCACGCTGGAGCTGCGCTACCGCCAGGCCTTCCGCCGCGGCGATCTGGAGGTGACGGGCGCCATCACCCGCGACAGCCTGCTGCCCGGCGCCGGGCGGGGCTACCTGTTCGCCGAGGGCAGTTTCACCCTGGGCCGCGGCACGCGTCTTGCCTTCGATATCGAGACCACCAGCGACGAGGCCTACCTCGCCGACTATGACTTTTCGGACAAGGACCGCCTCGACAGCGCGCTGACCATCGACCGGGTGCGCCGGATGCGGCTGATGCAGGCGGGCTTCTACCACTACCAGTCGCTGCGCGACGGCGAGGGCAACGCCACCCAGCCCACGCTGGTCGCCACCGCCTTCGCCGAGCAGCGCTTCCGCCCGGCGCGGCTGGGGGGCGAGCTGCGCTTCCAGTTCGAAACCCACGGGCACTACCGCTACTCGGACGCCGATGTGGAGGGGCGCGACCTGGCGCGCGCCACGGTGGACGCGCAATGGCAGCGCCGCTGGACCTTGGTGGGCGGGCTGCGCGCGGCGGTCGAAGCCGGCGCGGCGCTGGACCATTTCGAGGTGGCGCAGGACAGCGCCAACCCCGGCGGCACAAGGCTGACGCCCCGCGCCCGCGCCGCCCTGCGCTGGCCGCTTCTGCGCAGCACCGCCGGCGGTGGCCGCCAGCTGCTGGAGCCGATCGCCCAGGTCGGCTGGGCCGGCGGCGCGCGCGGCACCATCCCCAACGACGAAAACACCCGCGTCGAATTCGACGAGGGCAACCTGCTGGCGCTCAGCCACTTTCCCGCCCCCGACCGGCGCGAGCATGGCGCCACGCTGGCGCTGGGTCTGCGCTGGCTGCACCAGGCGCCCGGCGGCTGGAGCGCGGGCCTGTCGCTGGGCCGCATCTGGCGCGAGGAGGCGGACCCGGCCTTCACCCGCTCCTCCGGGCTGGAGGGCACGGAAAGCGACTGGCTGATCGCCACGCGCATCACCGGCGGCGGGCTG
>JBPEXR010000177.1:0-2178 GCA_052031355.1 Paracoccaceae bacterium | reverse complement strand
GATCTGCGCCGCGAGGGGCGCACCTTCGAGGCAATGGGCCTGGCGGAGATGACGCCTGCCGACCTGCAGGCCAAGCTGCGCGAGGGGCTATGACGCCGCAGGGCATGAAAACCGCCTGCCTTGGCGCGGGCCGCATGGGCCGCGGCATCGCGCAAAGCCTGGCGATGGGCGGCGCGCAGGTCGCGCTGCTCGACGCCAAGGCGCGCAGCGCCGAGGATTTCGCCCGCTTCCACGACGAGGCGCTGGCCGAAGTGCAGGGCGGGCTGCAGATGCTGGCCGAACTGGGCGCCTTCGAGGCGGAGCTTGTCCCGCAGATCGCCGCCCGCGTGCGCGTCTATCCCCGGGCCGAGGCCGCGGCCGCGCTGGGCGAGGCCCGCGTCGTCTTCGAGGCGGTGCCGGAGGTGCGCGCCGCCAAGAAGGACGCTTTCGAGCTGCACGACGAGTTTGCGCCGCAGGGGGCGATCCTCGCCTCGACCACCTCGACAATGCTGTCGACGGACCTGCAGGGGCTGACCGCGCGGCCCTATGCCTTTCTCAACGCCCATTGGCTGAACCCCGCGCCGCTGGTGCCGCTGGTAGAGCTGAGCCCATGCGAGACGACCTCGCAGGAGGTGCTGGCCGACATGACCGCCTTCCTGGAGGCGCTGGGCAAGGTGCCGGTGACCTGCAAGGCCTCGCCCGGCTACATCGTGCCGCGCATCCAGGCCCTTGCGATGAACGAGGCCGCCCGCCTGGTGGAAGAGGGCGTCGCCAGCGCCGAGGACGTGGACCGCGCGGTGAAATACGGCTTCGGCCTGCGCTTTTCCGTGCTGGGTCTTCTGGAGTTCATCGACTGGGGCGGCGGGGACATCCTGTACCACGCCAGCAACTACATGGCCGAGGCCACGGGCGAGGCGCGCTTCGCCCCGCCGAAGATCGTGTCGGACAACATGGCGCAGGGCCGCATCGGCCTGAAGACCGGCGCCGGATTTTTCGACTATCGGGACAGCGACGTGGACGCGTATCGTCGCGACAGGATGCGGGCCTTCGTCGCCGCGGTCCGGCAGGCTGGCCTGCTGACCCGGCCGGTGGCGCAGGATCTGCAGGAAGGGGCCGAGAACGGCGGGTGAAAACCGCCCCGGCCCGGATCGATCAAGGGAGGAAGATCGAATGACCACACTGACCAACATTGCAAAGACGCTGCGCGCCGCGGCGCTGGGCCTTGCCGGCAGCGCCGCGCTGACCGGCCCGGCCCTGGCCGAGGAGGTGCTGCGCGCCGTCACCGCCTTCCCCAAGCCGCTGGCCTTCAGCCAGTCGTTCCTGGGCTTCGTTGACCTGGTGAACGAGCGCGGCGAGGGCGTTGTCAAGATCGACTACATGGGCGGGCCCGAAGTGATCCCGCAGAACCAGCAGATGGAAGCCACGCGCCGCGGTGTCGTGGAGATGCATTACGGCCCCGCCTCGTTCCACCTGGGCAGCATGCCCGAGGCGGACGCCTGGGTCGGCTCGACCGTCACGGCGATGGAAGCGCGCGAGAACGGCGGCTTCGGCCTGATGCAGGAGGCCTTCCGCGAGAAGCTGGGGGTCGAACTGCTGGCCCATATCGACAGCGGCATCCGCTTCCACATCTACACCACGAAAGAGCCGGGCCGCGATGGCAACGGCCACATCCAGCTGGACGGCGCGCGCCTGCGCAGCCAGCCGATCTACAAGAGCTTTTTCGAGGAACTGGGCGCGGTGCCGATCTCGGTTCCCGTGCCCGACGTCTACACCGGGCTGGAGCGGAATACCTTCGATGGCGCCGGCTGGCCGATCGTCGCGATCCAGGACCTGAGCTGGGACAAGTTCCTGAAATACCGCGTCGATCCGGGCTTCTTCCAGACCGACCTGGCCGTGGTGGTGAACCCGGACGCCTGGGAAGGCCTTAGCGAGGAAGCGCGCGAGATCATCGCCCAGGCGGCGGCGGATTACGAGCAGATCTCCTACGACAACTTCCAGGCCATGATCGCCGAGACCGACCAGGCGGTGCGCGACGGCGGCATGACCATTGTCGAGCTGGAGGGCGAGGCGCGCGAGGCCTACCTCGATGCCGCCTACGACAGCGCCTGGGCCCGCATGAAGGCCGCCGGGACCGAGCGTTACGACGCCCTGCGCGAGGCCTACTACAACCGCTGATCGCGGATCACGACCGGCGCGGCC
>JBPEXR010000176.1:0-2475 GCA_052031355.1 Paracoccaceae bacterium | reverse complement strand
GCGGCGTTGGTCACCCCCGCAACGCGGACCTTCAGGAAGGGCGCGAAGATCGCGGCCGCCAGCAGGATCAGCGCCGCAAGGCCCAGCGCGATGGCCTGTTTGCCGGCCCGGCGGCGCGGGGCGACCAGCACCGTGTGGCAGCGCAGGCAGCGCGCCCGGGCATTGGCCGGCACCTGCGGGCGGCTGTAGACCGCGTCGCATTTCGGGCAGGCGATCAGCCCCTCCAGCGCGGCGCCATTCGCGGCACCCGCCGCGGCCGGGTCGGGCGCGGGGGACGGGGCGGGCGAAGGGCTGGGCGGGCGGCTCATCTGGCGGGCTTTCATTGGGCGCGGCCGGGCGCTTGCGGGCGCCACGCGCGATCCTAGGCCTCGACTCGCAGCAAAATCGACGTAATTCAACAATCTAAAGGTTCAAGACGGCGCGAGGTGCCGCGAATGACACCGAAAGGTAACAGAAGCGGAGAAAACGGCGCGCTGCGGGCCCCGGAATGGGCCGGCGGTTTTCGCGTGGGCCGCCGCCTGCGGCTGCTGGGGGCCTTCCTGGGCTATACCTTCGCGCGGTTCTTCAACGACCGGATGTTCCAGGCGGTCGGCGCGCTGACCTATTCGACGCTGCTGGCCATCGTGCCGGTGCTGGTCATCGCCTTCGCGATCCTGTCGGGCTTTCCCGCCTTCGACGCGGTGCAGGCGCGCATGCAATCGCTTGTCTACTCGGCACTGGTGCCGGCGGCCAGCGAGGGGCTGTCGGATTACTTCAACGCCTTCACCGCCAATGCCGATAACCTGACCGCCGCGGGCGTTGTCGCCCTGTCGGTGACGGCGATCCTGCTGCTGTCGACCATCGAGGCGACCTTCAACACGGTCTGGCGCGTGGACCGCGAGCGGCCCCTGCTCTACCGGATGCTGATCTACTGGACGATCCTGACGCTGGGCCCGCTGCTGCTAGGCACCAGCTTCAGCGTGACCTCGGACCTGGCGCGCGAGCTGGGCCAATGGGCGGGGGGCGAGTTCCTGCGCGGCGACGTGGTGACCGCCTGGTACGGCGCGCGCCGGCTGATCGCCGTGGTGATCGAGACGGGCGCCTTCGCGCTGCTTTTCGTGCTGGTGCCGGCGCGCACCGTGCGCATGCGCCACGCGCTGCTGGGCGGGCTGATCGCGGCCATCGCCTTCGAGATCCTGAAGTGGGGCTTCGGGCGTTTCATCTCCTCGGGCTCGACCTATGCGACGATCTACGGCGCGGTGGCGGTGATCCCGATCTTCCTGATCTGGATCTATTCGTCCTGGCTGGTGATCGTCTTCGGCGCGGTCTTCGCCGCCTCGCTGCCCGACTGGGCCAAGCAGCGCGCGGCCCATGCGCCGGCGCGGCTGACGCAGGCGCAGCGGCTGCAGGTGGCGATGGGCATCCTGTCGGTACTGCACGGCCGCGCCAAGGAGGGCGGCACCGTCAACGAGCTGCGCCTCAGCGAGGCGGTGCCAGCCGAGGCGCGCGAGCATATGCTGGAGCAATTGCACCACGCCGGCTACGTCGCCTACCTGGAGAACGACGACGTGGTGCTGGCGCGCGATCTGCACCGCACCACCCTGCTGGAGCTTGCCGCCGACCTCGATCTGCTGCTGGGCCGGCACGGGCGCGAGGAAGGCAATGTCACCGACAACGGCGCCCGCCCCAGCGAAATTGCGACCGACCGCCTTCTGTCGGAACTGGCCCGGGCCGAGCGCAAGCACCTGGGCGAGCCGGTGGCCGACATCCTCGACCGGGCCGATCAGGACCGGCGCCCGAAGGTGGTGGCCGACAACAGCGACGAGGCGTGAGACGGGGCTTCGGCCTGATCCGCCTGGGAGACGGCCCGGGCATCGCCCACGGCATCATTCACGCGAGGCAAGAGGTCTGGGAGAAACCCCCTTCCCTCATCATCTAGCGGCTGTGTCTCTAGAAAATTGACGGAGGTCTGCGCGCTCCGGCCCGGCTTCAGGCCGAGGCGGCGAGGCCAAAGGGCGGCACGACCGGGGTCGCTGCCTCTTCGCGCCGCTCGGCGGGACGGGCCTCCGGCGCCGGGAACTCGGCGATCAGCGGCAGATCGATGAAGAAGGTCGTCCCCTCGCCCAGCACGCTGTCGTAGTCGATGCTGCCGCCGTGCCGTTCGACCAGCTGCTTGGTGATATGCATGCCCAGCCCCGAGCCGCCGATCTTGCGGGTGGCCGAGGCATCGACCTGGCTGAACCGGCCGAAGACCTTGTCGCGCGCGCCTTCGGGAATGCCGATGCCCTTGTCGGCGATCGACAGGCGCACCTGCGGGCCGCGCTGCTCCAGCCGGATGTCCACGGTGTCGCCCTTGTCGGAGAATTTGATCGCGTTCGACAGCACGTTGGTCACCACCTGCATCAGGCGGCCCGGGTCGCCATGCACGCGGCAGCCCTTGGCCAGCGTATCGGCGCAGACATCGACGCCGACGACATTGGCGTAGCGTTCGTTGCT
>JBPEXR010000175.1:0-1652 GCA_052031355.1 Paracoccaceae bacterium | reverse complement strand
GCCGTTGACTTGGCGGAGCGGCTGGAGGCGGACCTGGCCCGCCTGCGCGAGCGGCTGGATGCCGAGGAGGGCGCCCGCCGCGCCGCCGAGGCCCGCGCCCGTGAGGCCGAGACCGCCCGTGCCGGCGCCGAGGAGGGCAGCGCCGCGCTGCGCGAGGACCTGGAGAGCCTGCAGGCGCGCCTGGCCGAGACCCGCGCCGAGGCCGAGACCCGCGGCGCCCGCGCCGAGCGGCTGGCGGCGGAGGTGGAGGACCTGTCGGCCGAGTTGTCCCTGCGCGACCGCGACCTGGCCCGCGCCGAGGAGAGCGCGAGCCAGAGCGCCGCCCAGGTGGCCACGCTGGAAGAACGTCTGGCCGGTCTTCTGAGCCGCAACGCCGAGGCCGAGGCCCGGGTCAGCCAGCTGGAGACCGAGCTTGCCGAGGCGCGCCTGACCCTGCGCGAGGCCGCGGAAGCCGCGGACGCCAGCCGCGCCGCGCTGGAGGAGGATCGCCGGTCGCTGGAGGAAAAGCTGGCCGCCGCCCTGGCCGCGCGCCTGGGGGCCGAGGGGGACGCCGAGACGCTGCGCGCCCGCCTGACCGAGGCGCTGGCCGCCAAACGCGCCGCCGAGGATGCCGCCGCCACCCGGCTGAGCGAGGCCGAACGCCAGTCGGCCCTTCTGGCGCAGGCGCGCGAAACCCTTGCCGAGGAGCGCGAGCGCGCCACCCGGGCCGAGAAACAGACCGCGCTCTTGAACCGGCAGATCGCCCAGCTGCGCAGCCAGCTTGGCTCCATCCAGACGCTGCTGGACGAGGCGCAGGTCGCCGATGCTGCCAAGGACGTGCAGCTGCAAAGCCTGGGCAATCGCCTCAACGCCGCCCTGGCGCGCGTCGCCGCCGAGGAGCGCGCCCGCCGCAAGGCCGAGGAGGAACGCGCCCGCGCGCTGGAGGCCGAGGCCGAGGACCTGGCCAAGTACCGGTCGGAGTTCTTCGGCCGGCTGCGCGATCTTCTGGGCAACCAGCCCGGCGTGCGGATCGAGGGCGACCGCTTCGTCTTCTCCTCCGAGGTTCTCTTCCCGCCCGCGGAGGCGGGGCTGTCCGCCGAGGGGCGCGGGGAGATCGCCAAGGTCGCGCGCATCATCAACCAGATCTCCGGCGACATACCGGAAGGGATCGACTGGATCATCCGCGTGGATGGGCATACCGACGACCGCCCGCTGTCGGGGACCGGGCGCTTTGCCGACAACTGGGAGCTGAGCCAGGCCCGCGCCCTGTCGGTGGTGCGCTACATGAGCGAGGAACTGGGCATCCCGCCGACGCGCCTGTCGGCCAACGGTTTTGGCGAGTATCAGCCCGTGAACCCCGCCGACACGCCCGCGGCGCGCGCCCAGAACCGCCGGATCGAGCTGAAGCTGACCGAACGGTAGGGCGGGCGCTCTGTGCGGTTGGCCAGTGCGACTTCGCGCAGTTCTTCAGTTCTGTTCGTAAATGCACAGCTCGGGTGACATTTCACCGAATGGCACACCAGCCCGTCGCGGCCCATCTTGTCGCCCGAGAGGCGCAGTTCCGCGCCGCTGAAACCACGCGGAGAACGCAAATGACCACCCATTCCACCTACGCGACATACGCCGCGCCTGCCGGACGCGTGCTGCTGTCGTTGATGTTCATCATGGCCGGC
>JBPEXR010000174.1:0-14266 GCA_052031355.1 Paracoccaceae bacterium | reverse complement strand
ATATGAGGCCTAGGGGCAGAACTGCGATCGTCAGCACGCCGATGAGGCGCATCGCCAGGCCCGAAAGGGCGCCCCGGAGCCGCTTGCGGCCCCATGGCACATTCATGCAGCGGGATCTCCGCTGACCACCGCCACCGTCACCTTGTCGGTCATGTCGAGATCCTTCTCGTCGTCAAGCTGCAGCAATTCCGCCAGGCGCTTGCGCGCCCGGTTCGTGCGGCTCTTGATCGTGCCGACAGCGCAGCCGCACATCTGGGCAACTTCCTCGTAGGCGAAGCCCTCTGCCCCGACCAGGACCAGCGCCTCGCGCTGTTCGGCCGGAAGCTGGGCGAAGGCTTCACGGAAATCGTTCATCGCCAGGCGCCCGTCGTGATGCGGCTTCTCGGAAAGCTGCTCGGCCATGACGCCATCGGGATCCTCGACCTCCCGCCGGCGCTTCCGGTGCAACGAATAATATGTATTGCGAAGAATGGTGAACAGCCAGGCGCGCATGTTGGTGCCCGGCTCGAACTTGTCGAAATTGCTCCAGGCTTTCACGACGGCATCCTGCACCAGGTCATCGGCCGCAGCCGGGTTCCGGGCGAGGCTCATCGCGAAGGCGCGCATGGCGGGCAGGTGCGTGACCAGCTCGTCGCGGGGGTCGATCTCTTTGGTCAATGTCCGCTTCCGTTCTTTTCGTCACGGCTCGCGGCCTGTTCCTGCTGCTTCAGTTGATCGAGCAGCGAGGTGAACCTGTCCGGTACTTCCTCGGACTGCGCCTGCTCATACACGCGGCGCAAGTTTTCATCTATCTGCTCGTGCAACCTGGACTTCCTATTTTTCTCTGGCATGGCACCGATACTTGAGTTTTCCTGTCTCCCGGCTTGGAACCTAACGTGCGCGGTGAAGTTGGGTTCCTGAATTTGGGAATATTTCTGAGGGTCACATGACAGAAACACGGGGACAAGCCGGGATATCGGAAACCATTGGTGCTGAGCTTCCGTATCTGAGGCGATACGCCCGGGCACTGACAGGCAGCCAGAAAACCGGCGACCATTACGCCGCCGCGACGCTGGAGGCGATCCTGTCGGACATGAGCCTGTTCAACCGGGACATGTCGGGCAAGGTCGCGCTGTTCCATGCATTCAACAAGATCTGGATCTCTTCGGGCGCCCCGGTGGAACGGGACGAGGGCGCCGACCCCACCTCGCCCGAGGCGCGCGCGCAGTGGCGGCTTTCGAAGCTGACGCAGAACACGCGCGAGGCGCTGCTGCTGAACTCGATCGAAGGGTTCACGCCGGACGAGATCGGCCAGATCATGGAGATCCCCTCCGAGGAGGCGGTGGAGCTGCTGCGCATCGCGCGCGAGGAGATGTCGAAGTCGATCCGCGGCAAGGTCATGGTGATCGAGGACGAGGCCATCATCGCGATGGACATCTCCGACATCGTCACCCAGATGGGCCACGAGGTGACCGGCATTGCCCGCACCCGCGCCAAGGCGGTGGAACTGGCGGCGCAGACCCCGCCGGACCTGATCCTGGCGGACATCCAGCTGGCGGACAAAAGCTCTGGCATCGATGCGGTCAACGACATCCTGGAGGCGATGGGCGATCGGCCGGTGGTCTTCATCACCGCCTTCCCCGAGCTTCTGCTGACGGGCGAGCGTCCGGAGCCCGCCTTCCTGATCGCCAAGCCCTACTCGGTGGACCAGGTGATGTCGGCGGTCAGCCAGGCGATGTTCTTCTCCTCGACGGAGACGCTGCGCGCCTGAACCGGGCCACGAACCACACAGGAAAGGCCGCCCCCGGGGCGGCCTTTTTCTTTGGCTCCGCACCATCTTACGGGCCTTCCTTGGGGGACGTGAGGGCCCTATCGCCCCGCCCCTCGCCCGCGTCCGGGTGCAGCTCCCGCCGCCCGGCGCGGCGCAGGCGGCGCAGCGTCCATAGCACCAGGGTGATCAGGGCCAGCACGCCGAAGAAGGCGGTCACCCCCATCGCGGCCCCCAGGACCGCCGGGTGCACCGCCCAGTAGGCGAAGGGCATGGCCAGAACCGCCACGAGTATGAAGACGAGCGCCCAGGCGAGCATTGCAGCCTCCCGCATGAATATGCCGGTCCAATCCCTTGAAGTGCGGGCAAGTTCCGCCCGGGCCACCACGCGCGCGCAAACTAGGTTGATGGAACTTGCGCGGCGCGCTGCGCGTTGTCGGGGCAAAATTGCATTTGCCGATTTGACGGAGGACCCACCATGGCGCGACGCAGCGCAGCCGCAAAAGCGGCCGACGAACGCGAGGAGCTGGCGCAACAGCTCGAGGCGCTGAAAGGCGATATCACCGATCTGACCCGCACCGTGCGGGCGCTCGCCAAGGCGCAGGGCCGCGCCGCCGCGGACGAGATCGAAGATGGCGCCCGGGGGCTGCTGGGCCGCGGCGAGGCGGGCCTTGCCCATGCCCGCGCCCAGGCCGAGGCGCTGGGGCACCAGGCCACCGACGCGATCCGCGCGCAGCCGGGCGCCGCGGTCAGCCTGGCGGCCGGGATGGGCTTCCTGCTGGGTTTCCTGAGCTCGCGCCGGTAAGGCCCCGTGCTCACCGCCTGGTTCACCACCCTGCGCCTGTCGGCCCGCAACGCCCTGCGGCGCGGCGTTTTCGCCGTGATCGGGGGCATCTTCTTCCTGCTCGCCGCGGGTTTTCTGACCGTGGCCGCCTGGATCGCGCTGGCCGAGGCGCGCGACGCCCTGTTCGCCGCGCTGGTGATCGGGGCGTCCTACCTGGTGCTGGCGCTGCTCTTCCTCTTCCTTGCGATGCGCAAACGCTATGTCACCGCAACGCAGGCGGCGGCGATGCAAGCCGGCGCCGTGCCCCCCGCGGGCGCCGTGCCCCCCGCGGGCGTGCCCCCGGCCGGGGCGGTGCCGCCCGCCGCCGGGTCTGTCCCGCCGCCGCCCGTTCCCCCGGTCGCCATGCGCGAGCCGGTGTTCGTTCTGCTGGAGGGGCTTCTGGCCGGTATCGAGGCGGGCCGCGCGGCGCGGCGGCGCTGAACTTCCACGACACCCGGATAAGCAAAGGGGCCCACGCGGGGCCCCTTTTTCGGTGGCTGAACCTTGGCTTACAGCGTCATCTCCGCGTGTTCGCCCACGTCGGGCCGGTCTTTGGAGCCGACGGTAGCGCGCAGTACCTCAAGCCCGAAGGTGAAGGCGCTGGCCTCGGCCGTCCAGACGGCGGCATCCTTGGGCGTCAGCTTCAGCAGCCGCACCTTGGGATCGTCGCGCCCCTCCGGGAACCAGGCCGCCGCGACGCGGTTCCACAGCTCGTCCAGCTTCTCGCTGTCATGGCTGACCTCCAGCGTGCCGCGCACGCAGGCGTAGAACTCCTCGTCCGGGCTCTGGAAGGTGAAATGGACGTGCTCGCCGTGGGCATGGGTCTGCACCAAGGCCTCGTCCGCCGCCGCGATGAACCAGATGCAGCGCCCCTCGGGGTCCGCGTAGGGGGTCATCGGCTGCATGTGGCCCTTGCCATCGTCGCGCGGGCCAAGCATGCCGGCGCGCTGTTTCGACAGGCGCGACCAAAAGGTCTCGCGCAGTTTGGTATCATCACTCATGGGGGTCTCCTTGCGTTTGCCCTCCCAATGATCGCCGGGGGCGCAAGTTCCACGCATCGCCCGCGCAAAGGCTTTGCGCATATGCGGAACGAAAGCGCCGCGCCGGCGTTGCTGGCAGCATGAACACACGCTCCGCTCCGCCGCCGGACCCGCTTCTGCGCACCGCCATCCTGGTCATCGCAAGCGTGCTGTTCTTCGCCGCCCTGCGCGCCGGCGCCGAGATTTTCGCCCCCCTCGTCCTCGCCCTGGTCACCGGGGTGATCCTGGCGCCGATCATGGACCGGGGCGAGCGTCTGGGCCTGCCGCGCGGCGTGCTGGCAATGGGCGTGCTGATCTTCGGCATTTCCGCCATCGCCTTCCTGGTCCTGCTGCTGGAGCCGATCTTCTGGCGCGTCCTCGACACCGCGCCGCAGATCCGGGCCGAGCTGCGCGGCGTGATCGACGACGGCCGCCGCCTTCTGCAGGGTCTCGACGAGGTGAACCGCGAGGTGGAGCGCACGCTGGGCACCGAGGCCGCGCCCGCCGAAGGCAACGGCGGCGAGGAAGGCGATTCCATCCCTTCCGTCCGCGATGCGCTGGTCTTTGCCCCGGTAATCCTTTCCCAGATCCTGATCTTCATCGGCGCGCTCTTCTTCTTCCTTCTGACGCGGATCGGCATTTACGAGTGGATGTCCCGCCACCTGGGCGCGCCGGAGGACACGAAGGCGATCCACACGCGCTTCAGCTCGGCCGAGCGTGTCGTCTCGCGCTACTTCCTGACCATCACGGTGATCAACGCAGGGCTTGGCGTCGCGCTGGCCTCGATCCTTCTGGTGCTGGGCCTGCCCGCGCCGATCTTCTGGGGCGTGGCGGCGGCGCTGATGAACTTCCTGCTCTACGTCGGGCCGGCGATCATCGCCGTGGGGCTGACGCTGGCGGCGCTGATCTCCTTCGACGGGATCGCCGTGGCGGCGCCCGTGGCGGCCTACCTGACGCTGAACATGATCGAGGCGCAGTTCGTCACGCCCACCTTCGTGGGGCGGCACGTCTCGGTGAACCCGCTGCTGGTCTTCGTCTCGCTGGTCTTCTGGATGTGGCTCTGGGGGCCGATCGGCGCGATCGTGGCGATCCCGGTGCTGGTCGCCGGCCTGGCATTGACGGACCGGATCTAACCCGCCTGCCCCGCACCCGAGAGCCCTCGCCCAAACTCCCTGCCCAACCTCCCTGCCCTGGAACGTAAAAGGCCCCCGCCGGGAAAAAGCGGGGGCCCTATGCCCGGGGGACAGGAACCGGGGCTTTGTCCACGACCGGCCGGGAATGGGGAAGAGAGGAAACCGGTCCGTGGGAAAGGCCTATGTGGGATGGGATGAACGTGGCCTTCGGATGCCTAACACACGTCCCCGGCCCTGGTTCCACCGTGCAAGCGAAAAATTTTCAGTGATTGCAGCGCGAGGCCGCGATTTGTGCGCAAGCCCGCCGATGAACGGGTTCAACTTGTGCGGAAATTTGCCGCCGCGACCCAGTAAAACAAGGGTATTCAACGCCGCGCCATGTTCGGAAGTTCCGAAAATTATTTTCATCTATTTTGCCATTCGGGCGCAACCTCGGGGGGAGTCCGGCGTTGGACGACCGATGCCGGAAGTTGATCCGGCGAACATTCGGAGGACGTTATGAAACATCTTCTCGCGACGACCGCGCTGGTGGCCCTGACCGCCGCGCCTGCATTCGCAGAAAGCCATGCTGAAGCCAACGCAAACGCCGAGGCACAGACCGAAACCCAGATGACCGCCCAGGCCGACAAGCCGATGGGCGACCAGCCCACCTTCACCGCGGGCGACATGGAAATCCGCGCGTCGGACTTCCTGGACCGCACCGTCTACGTGGCCGAGGCCGCCGGCGGTGACCTGGAAGAGATCGCCGACCCGGACGATTCCTGGGAGCGTGCAGGTGACATCAGCGACGTGATCCTGACCAAGGACGGCCAGATCAAGCACATCGTGATGGACGCCGGTGGCTTCCTGGGCATCGGTGAGAAGCAGGTGACCGCCAGCATGGAAGAGCTGAAGTTCGTGCGCGACAGCGACGACGAAGGCGAGTTCTACCTGGTCTTCACCGGCGACCGCACCAAGCTGGAAGAGCGCGAAGAGTTTGACCGCGCCTCCATCGAGGACGACGGCGAGCTGAGCTTCTTCGAGGACGAAGCCCAGATGGCCGAGACCGAGATGGAAGAGACCGGCGCCGAGGCCGAGCAGATGGCCGAAGGTGCAGAGACCGAGGTCGAGCAGGCCGGCGAAGAGCTGGAGCAGACTGCCGAGAACGCAGGTGAGGCCATCGAGGGCGCGGCATCTTCCGCAGCCAACGAAGTTGCCGAAGCCGGCGCCGAGGTCGAGCAGGAAGTCGAGACCGAGACCGCCGAGGCCGAAGCCGAGGTGGAGCAGGAAACCGAGGTCGCCGAAGGTGAAATGACCACCGAGACCGAGGTCGAATCCGAAATGGCCGGCACCCAGCTGGAGACCGAAGCCGAAGCCGAAGGCGCCACCGAAATGGCCGAAGGCGAAGCTGCTGTCGAAGGCGAAGCCCAGCCGATGGAGCTGAGCGCAGCCGAGATCGAAGCCCTGACCGCTGAAGAGCTGGAAGGCCTCGACGTGCGCGGTGCCAACGACGAAGACCTTGGCGAGATCGGTGACCTTGTCATCTCCGAGAACGGCTCGATCGACCAGGTGATCATCGACGTCGGCGGCTTCCTCGGGATCGGCGAAAAGCAGGTCGCGCTGAAGTTCGACGAGATCAAGATCCTGCGCGAAGGCGACGGTGAAGCGCTGGTGGCAACCACCAACTACACCGAAGCCGAGCTGGAAGGCATGACCGAGTGGACCGGCCAAGAGTAATCTCTTGACCAGTCACGGGAAAAGGGGGCCGCAAGGCCCCCTTTTTTCATGCGCGCGTTTGGGCCGCGCGGCGCTTACGCCCCCTGCACCTGCTCTACCCGGGCGCGGGTGCGGGCCACCATGAAATCGACGAACAGCCGGATCTTGGGGTCCTGGAACTTGCGGTGCGGGTAAAGGCAGCCGAAGGTCGCCGGCATCGGCGGCGTGGCGGGCAGGACCTCCACCAGCCGCCCCGCCTCCAGATGCTGGGCGACGTCGAAGCGCGGCTTCATCGCGATGCCCCGCCCCGCCAGCGCCCATTCGGTCAGAACGTCGCCATCATCGGCATCGAACCGCCCCGAGACATCCAGCCGCCGCGGCCCCTCGGGCGTTTTCAGCACCCAGTAATACTCGGGCGAGCGCGGATAGCGCAGCAGCAGGCAGTTGTGCGCCAGAAGGTCCTCGGGCTGGCGCGGGCGGCCCTGCGCCTCCAGATAGGCGGGCGAGGCGCATAGCACCCGCTCGCAGTCGATGATCTTGCGCAGCTTCAGGCTGGAATCCTTCGGCTCGCCCACGAAGAAGGCGACGTCCAGCCCGTCCTCCAACAGGTCCACCTTGCGGTCCGACAGGCGCAGGCGCACCTCGACCTCCGGGTAAAGCGCGGCGAACTCCGGCACCAGGGGCGCGATCAGCCGGCGCCCGACCCCCAGCGGCGCTGTCACCCGCACCGGGCCGCGCGGCGTGTCCGACACGCTCGCCACCGCGGCCTCCGCCGCTTCCACCGCGGCCACGACCTTCAGCGCATGCTCGTAGAAGACCTTGCCGACCTCCGTCGGGCTCAGCTTGCGCGTGGTGCGGTTGAACAGACGCACGCCAAGGCGTGTCTCCAGTTCCTTGATGCGGTTGCTGGCCACCGCCGGCGTCAGCCGCAGATCGCGCCCGCCCGAGGTGATGCTGCCCAGTTCGACCACCCGCACGAAGACCCGCAGGCTTTCCAGATACGGCACGCGATCCCTCCCTTGCGCGGGGCCCCTCCCCGCCGGCCCGCGACCATAGCGGCGTGCCCGGCGGGGGTGAAGGCCCCGGGGGCGCGCGCGGCACAAGAACCCGCACACGAGGCGGTGCCGGGGGCGTCCAACTTTCCCGGATTGGAAAAAAATGTTTACCGATTTTGCGAAAATAGCTACCAATCTTGACGTAGCGTCCTGTCTCGGACGCTGCCGTTGCCGGGCGTGCCCGGCCCCAGGGAGGAGAGACACAATGACCAAATCCAGACTGACTCGCCGCGCCGCGCTTGGCCGGATCGCCGCGGCCGGGACCGCCGGACTGGCCGCGCCGCATATCGCCACGGCCGCCAGCCACGGAACGACCTGGAAGATCCAGACGTCCTGGCCGGGCGGCGCCGGGCTGCAGATCTTCAAGGACTGGTGCGCCACCATCCAGGAAAAGAGCGGCGGCGAGCTGGCCTTCCAGCCCTTCGGCGCCAATGACGTGGTGGGCGATTTCCAGCTCTACGACGCGGTGAAGAACGGCGTGCTGGACGCGGTGAACCCCTTCACCATCTACGCGCAGGGCATCATCCCCGCCGCGACGTTCCTGACCAGCTACCCGCTGGGCCTGCGCAATCCGCACGAATGGGATGTCTTCTACTACGGCCTCGGCGGGCTGGAGATCGCGCGCGAACTTTACGCCAAGCAGGGCATGCATTTCGTCGGCCCGGTGCACCACGGGCCGAACATCATCCACTCGAAGGTGCCGATCCGCTCGATCGACGATTTCCGCGGCCGCAAGATGCGCCTGCCCGGCGGCATGGTGGCCGAGGTCTTCACCGAGATCGGCGCCGAGACCACCGTTCTGCCCGGGTCGGAGATTTTCCCGGCGCTGGAAAAGGGCACCATCGACGTGGCCGACTACGTGGGCCCGGCGGTCAACTACAGCCTCGGCTTCAGCCAGGTGACCGACTACATCTCCATGGGCCCTCCGGGCTTCATGTCCCTCTACCAGCCGGTCGACCTCATGGACATCACCGTCGGCAAGCAGGCCTGGGACGCGCTGAGCCCCGAGATGCAGCAGTTCGTCGAGATGGAGACGCACGTCTATTCCGACATGCACCACGCCGCGATCCAGAAGGCCGACCAGGAAGCCTGGAAGAAGTTCGAGGAGGACGGCACCGAGGTCACGCGCCTGACCCAGGACGACGTGGAGCTGATGACCGAGGTCGCGGTGCCGATCTGGTTCAAATACGCCAACCGCGACCCCGACAGCGCGCGCGTCTTCAAGATCCAGCTCGACTACATGAAGTCCGGCTCGCTCGGCTATGTCACCGACGAGCAGCTCGAGGGCATGGAACTGGACCTCTGAGGCCAGCCCGACCGAATGACCGGGGCGGCGCGCCGCGCGCGTGCCGCCCCGGCCGCCTGCCCGCACCGCATGCCATTCCGGGGGGACCATGCCCGACCTGAACGTCATCCTGCCGCACTGGGCCTACTGGCTGGGCCTGATCCTGTTTCCGCTGCTTGCCATGGCGCTGGCCCGCCGGCCGCGCCCGGCGCGGCAAGGCTATTCGCTGCCGCTGGGCTACATGATCCTGGTGACCGGCGGCATGCTGGGGCTGCACCGGTTCTACCTGCGCAACCTCTGGGGGCTGCTCTACATCCCGGTGTTCCTGTTCATCCTCTTCGCCAACAGCACCGCGCAGGAGGCGCGCAGCGCCCTGTCGGACGCCGACAACCTGGTGCGGGTGGCCGAGCGGCTTCTGGCGCGGGAAAGCGACCGCGTGGAGAAGGCCGAGGCCGACATGCCCGCCCTGCGGGCCGAGTTGGAGGAGGCCGAGGAAGGCTCTTTCGCGCAGCGTTCGGCCGAGCGCAAGATCGAGCGGGCCGAGACGCGGATCACCCGCGGGCGGGAGTTGATCGCCGAGGCCGAGGCCGACCTCGAAACCGCGCGCCCGGTGGCCACCTCCGCCCGCGCGGACCTGGCCTTCTGGCGCGATGCGGCGGGCTATGCCTTCTGGCTGCTGTTGGCGGCGATGGCGGTCGACGCGCTGCTGATGCCCCGCCTGGTGCGCCGCGCCAACGAAAACCTGGCGCATGAGGAGGACCACGCCCCCAGCATGGTCGCCGCCGCCCCTGCGGTCCCGCAGGAAGAGCCGCGCGCCGACAGCGATTACGTCTCGCAAGGCTGGACCGGCTGGATCGACCGGCTGTCGCTGACGGCCGGGGAGTTCGTCAGCTACTGGGCGGTGATCGCCGTCTTCGTCTACTACTTCGAGGTCATCAGCCGCTACGTCTTCGGCAGCCCGACCAACTGGGCGCACGAGGCGATGTACCTGATGTTCGGCATGCAGTACCTGATCGCCGGCGCCTACGCGATGCTCACCGAAAGCCACGTGCGGGTGGATATCTTCTACGCCCCGCTGCCACGCCGGCGGAAGGCCTGGGTGGACCTGGCGACCTCGGTCTTCTTTTTCATCTTCGCGGGCACGCTGCTGGTCACCTCCTGGATCTTCGCCATGGACGCCATCGCCGTGCCTTCCGGCAACGCGCTGGTCTCGGACTGGGCGCGGGGCGAGATCAGCTTCGGCCAGGCGGTGGCGGACTGGAACCTGCAGCAATGGTCCGATCCGAACATCCGCTGGGGCGAGATCAGTTTCAACGAATGGGAGGTGCCGCTTTGGCCGATGAAATGGGTCATGGTGATCGGCGGGCTGCTGCTGGTGCTGCAGGGCATTTCGAAACTGGCGCAGGACCTGCGCGCCGTGGTGCGGGGGGCCTGAGCCATGGGGATTGAAATTGGCATCGGCCTGCTGACGCTGATCATGTTCGGCTCGCTCCTGGTGCTGCTGATGGCGGGGCTGCCGCTGGCCTTCGTCACCGGCGGGCTGGCCTGCGTCTTCCTGTTCGTCCTGGGCGACGAGCGGGCGCTGAACATCGTGCCCAGCCGCATCTTCCCGCTGATGACGAACTATCAGCTTTCGGCCATCCCGCTGTTCATCTTCATGGCCGCAATGTTGGAACGGGCGGGCATCATCAACGACATGTTCGACGTGATCTACAAGGTCCTGGGCGGGCTGCGCGGCGGGCTGGCGGCGGCGACGATCATCGCCTCCACGGTGCTGGCGGCCATGGTCGGCGTGATCGGCGCGGCGGTCGTCACCATGGGCATCATCGCCCTGCCCGCCATGCTGTCGCGCGGCTATGACCCGAAAATCGCCATGGGCTCGATCATGGCCGGGGGCACGCTGGGCATCCTGATCCCGCCCTCGATCCTGGCGATCATCTATGCGGTGGTGGCCGAGCAATCCGTGGGCGAGCTGTTCATCGGCGCGGTGATCCCGGGCCTGCTGCTGTCGGGGATGTATATCCTCTACGTCGTCGTGCGCTCCTACCTGAACCCGCAGCTTGGCCCGCCGATCCCGGTGGAAGAGCGTATCCCCATGGCCGCCAAGATCCGGCTGCTGGGCAACATGTCGGCGCCCATCGCGCTGATCGTCATCGTGCTGGGCGTCATCTTCACGGGCGTCGCCACCCCGGTGGAGGCCGCCGGCATCGGCACCTTCGGCGCCTTCATCGTCGCCGCCATTCACCGCAAGCTGGATTGGCAGACGATCCGCGAAGCCTCGCTGACGACGCTGAAGGCCAGCGCGATGGTGATCTGGATCATGTTCGGCGCGACGATCTTCGTCGGCCTTTACGTGCTGGAGGGCGGGCAGCAGTTCGTGCAGGGCGCGCTGGAGGCCACGGGCTTCGGCCCCTGGGGCATCCTGATCATCATGCAGATCGTTCTGGTGGTGCTGGGCATGTTCCTGGACTGGGTCGGCATCCTGCTGCTTTGCGTGCCGATCTTCGTGCCGATCGTGCGGGCGCTGGGGGCGCAGGCCTTCGGCCTCGACAGCCCGGACGACCTGGTGCTGTGGTTCGGGGTGCTCTACCTCGTCAACATGCAGATGAGCTTCCTGTCGCCGCCCTTCGGCTATGCGCTGTTCTACCTGCGCGGGGTGGCGCCGCCAGAGATCCCGATGACCGACATCTTCAAGTCGGCGCTGCCTTTCCTGTTCCTGCAGATCGTCGGGCTGGGCCTGTGCATGGTCTTCCCGCAGATCATCACTTGGCTGCCAAGGCTGGTCTACGGATAACGCGCGCCGGCCCTTCGGGGCCGGCTGGGCCGGCCGCCGCACCCCGCGTCAGACGGCGAGGTAGGCGCGCGCCAGTTCGGGGTTGGCGTCCAGCTCGGCAAAGCTGCCGGTGAACTGCGCGGCGCCGTGGTCCAGGATCACCGCGCGGTCGGCGACACCGCGGGCGAACCGCAGATTCTGCTCGGACAGCAGCACGCCGATGCCCGCGGCCTTCAGCCGCTGCACCGCCTCGGCCATCGCCTCGACGATCACCGGGGCCAGACCCTCGGACGGCTCGTCGAGCAGCAACAGCCGCGGCTGGCCCATCAGCGTGCGCGCCACCGCCAGCATCTGCTGCTCCCCGCCCGACAGGGCCCGCGCCCGGGCGCCGGCGCGCTCGGCCAGGTTGGGGAACAGCTCCAGAAGCGCGGCCTCGGTCCAGGCGGGGGTGCCCGCGCGCGGCGGCTGGCGGCCCACCTCCAGGTTCTCCAGCACCGTGAGGGCCGAAAAGACGCGCCGATCCTCGGGCACATAGCCGATCCCCGCGCGGGCGATGCGATGCGACGGCCAGCGGGTGATCTCCGCCCCGTCCAGCCGGACGGTGCCGCCCGCGGCGGGCTGCAGACCCATCAGCGCCTTCAGAACGGTGCTCTTGCCCGCGCCGTTGCGGCCCAGCAGGGCGACGACCTCCCCCGGCGCGACCGCGAGGTCCAGCCCCGCGATCACCAGCGCCTTGCCGTAGGCGACGCGCAGCCCCTCAACCGTCAGCATCGGGCACCCTCCCGTTTTCCGCACCGTCCGCCGGGCCGCCGGTCGCCGCGACGGGCGCGCCGCCGCCCAGGTAGACCTCGCGCACGCGGGCGTTGGCCTGGATCGCCTCGGGCGGGCCTTCGGCGATCAGGCGGCCACGGTTCAGCACCATCACCCGGTCGGCATGGCCGAAGACCACGTCCATGTCGTGTTCGGTGAAAAGCACGCTGACCCCCTCGGTCCGGGCGATGCCGCTGACCAGCGCCATCAGCGCGCCGCGCTCGGCCGGGGCCATGCCGGCGGTGGGCTCGTCCATCAGCAGCACCCGCGGGCCGTGGGCCAGCGCGCAGGCCAGGTCCAGCCGCTTGAGATCGCCGTAGGCCAGGACCGCCGCGTGCCGGTCGGCCTGGTCGGCAAGGCCGGTGCGCGCCAGGACCGCCAGCGCCTCCTCCCGGTAGAGGCGGCGGGCCCGCGGCAGCATGGCCCCGAGCCGGCGGTGATGCGCCAGGAGCGCCATCTGGACATTCTCCGCCACGGTCATCGAGGGGTAGATCGCGGCGATCTGGAAGGCCCGCCCCAGCCCGGCCCGCCAAAGGCGCCGCGGCGACCAGCCGGTGACGTCGCGCCCCTCCAGCCGCACCTCGCCCGCATCGGCGCGCAGCTGCCCGCCCAGCAGGTTGAAGCAGGTGGACTTGCCCGCGCCGTTGGGGCCGATCATGGCCAGCATCTCGCCCCGCTCCAGGCGGAACGACAGATCCTCCAGCGCCGCGCGCCCCTCGAAACGGCGGGTCAGGCCGCGCGCCTCCAGCGGCGGGGGCGTGCCCGGCGCGGCGGACGCGCGTGCTTCGGACGGGGCGTTCATTCCTCGGCCTCCGCGCTGCTCCCGCGCCGCGCCAGGCGGCGGCGGAGACGGCGCAGGGTGCCGACGATGCCCTCGGGCGCCAGAAGCACCACGGCGATGATGACAAGCCCCAGCGCCAGGCGCCAATGCGGCAGCCGGGTCAACCGGTCCTCGGCCCCCTCCAGGAAGGCGCCCCCGACCCAGCCGCCCGAAAGCGTCTGCGCCCCGCCCAGGAAGACCGCGATCAGCGCGTCGAAGCTGCGCGAGATGTCGAAGGCGGTGGGAAAGATCGACCCCTTGAAGAAGACGAAAAGGCCGCCCGCCAACCCCGCCATGGCCCCGGCGAGGGTGAAGGCCGCCAGGGCAATGCCGCGGGTCGCGATGCCCGTCGCCTCGGCCCGGCGCGGGTTGTCGCGCGCCGCGCGCAGCGCATAGCCGAAGGGCGCATGGGCCAGGTGCCGCAGCGCCAGGATGCCGCCCGCGCAAAGCACCAGCACGAGGTAGTAGAAGGCCACCGGCGCAGACAGCCAGTCCGACGGCCAGATGCCCACCAGCCCGTCGTCGCCGCCCGTCACCTCGGTCCACTGCAGCGCCAGCGCCCAGAGAAGCTGCGCGAAGGCCAGCGTCAGCATGGCAAAGTAGACGCCCGTCAGGCGCAGGCAGATCCAGCCGATCACCAGCCCTGCGGCGCCCGCCACCAGCGGCGCCAGCAGCAGCGCCAGCTCCATCGGCGCCTCCGCGCGCAGCACCAGCAGCGCCGCGCCGTAGGCCCCCAGCCCGAAAAAGGCGGCATGGCCGAAGCTGACCAGCCCGCCCTGCCCGACCAGGAAATGCAGGCTGGCGGCGAACAGGCAGAAGATCAGGATCTCCGCCCCCAGGAAGGGCACCAGCGATCCGCCGGCCAGCGGCAGCAGCGCCAGCACCGCCAGCAGCGTGGTGGCGGCCAGGCGGCCCGCGGGGCCGGCGGGGCGGATCGGCGCCTCGGGCGCATGGGCGGCGCCATGCTCGCCCGCCAGCTCCTCGCGCCCCAGAAGGCCCCAGGGCCGCAGGATCAGCACCAGCGCCATGACGACGAACATCAGCACCAGCGTGGATTGCGGCAGGAAGGCCACCCCGAAGGCATTGAGGACGGAGATCAGAACCGC
>JBPEXR010000173.1:0-4021 GCA_052031355.1 Paracoccaceae bacterium | reverse complement strand
GCGCCCGCGAAGTAACGATTGGGACAACCAAGAGCCCGTCCCCCCAAACTCTCCGCCCGCTAACTGCGCCAGTCGAAAAAGCCCGGCCCGGCGCGTTCCAGCAGCTTGGCGGCCATTTCCGTGCCCAGGGCGGCGCCATCCTCGATGGGGCAGGTCGCCTCGTCGCCCAGGGCTTCCGAGCCGTCGGGGCGCAGCACCTCGCCGCGCAGGCGCAGCGTGCCGCCCTCCAGTTCCGCCAGCCCGGCGATGGGCGTCTCGCAGGAGCCGTCGAGCCGCGCCAGGAACGCCCGTTCCGCCGCCAGGCGCTGGCCGGTGGGCCCGTCGTGCAGCGGCTCCAGCAGGGCGGCGGTGGCGCTGTCCTGCGCGCGCCGCTCGATCCCGATCGCGCCCTGCGCCAGGGCGGGCAACATGTCGTCCGGCGGGATGGCGGCGGCGGCCACGTGGGTCATGTCCAGCCGGTTCAGCCCGGCCATCGCCAGGAAGCTGCACATGGCGACGCCGTCCGACAGTTTCTTCAGGCGCGTCTGCACGTTGCCGCGAAACTCCACCACCTTCAGGTCGGGCCGCCGGATCAGCAGCTGCGCGCGGCGGCGCAGGCTGGAGGTGCCGGCCACCGCGCCCTCGGGCAGCTCGGCGATGCCGCGCGGCCCGTGCGGGCAGATGAAGGCATCGCGCACATCCTCGCGCGGCAGGTAGGTGTCCAGCACCAGCCCCTCGGGCTGCAACACCGGCATGTCCTTCATCGAATGCACGGCAATGTCGATGCCGCCCTCAAGCAGCGCCTGCTCGATCTCGCGCGTGAACAGACCCTTGCCGCCGATCTCCTTCAGGGGGCGGTCGATCACCCGGTCGCCCGTGGTCTTGATCGGCACGATCTCGAAGGCCTCGTGCGGCAGGTCATGGGCCAGGGCCAGCCGGTCGCGCGTCTCGTTCGCCTGGGCCAGCGCCAGGGGCGAGCCGCGGGTGCCGATGCGCAGCGGTTGGGCGGGGGTGGGCAGGGCGCGTGTCATGCCCCTTCCCTAGACGCGGCGAATGGTCCTGACAAGCGGCCCCCGGCTTGACTTCGCGCCGCCGCCGCGGGACGGAAGGGGCCAGCAAAGGAGGCGACATGCCCAAGGACAAGACCCTGCTGCGCGCGCTTTCCGGCGAGGCGCTGCCGACCCCGCCGATCTGGATGATGCGCCAGGCCGGGCGCTACCTGCCCGAATACCGCGCCACCCGCGCCAAGGCCGGCGATTTCCTGACGCTCTGCTACACGCCCGAGCTGGCGGCGGAGGTGACGCTGCAGCCGCTGCGCCGCTACGACTTCGACGCGGCGATCCTGTTCGCCGACATCCTGCTGGTGCCGCAGGCGCTGGGCGCGGACCTGTGGTTCGTCACCGGCGAAGGGCCGCGGCTGTCCACCGTCACCGATGCCGAGGGCGTGGCGGCGCTGCGCGGGGCCGGGTCGGTGCACGACACGCTATCGCCGATCTACGAGACGCTGCGCATCCTGACGCGGGAGCTGCCGAAGCACATCACGCTGATCGGGTTCGCCGGCGCGCCCTGGACCGTCGCCACCTACATGATCGCCGGGCGCGGCACGCCGGACCAGGCGCCGGCGCATGCGATGCGCCGCGAGGCGCCGGAGGCGTTCGACGCGCTGATCGCGCGGATCACCGAGGCGACGATCGAATACCTCTCGGCGCAGATCGAGGCCGGGGCCGAGGTGGTGAAACTGTTCGACAGCTGGGCCGGCTCGCTGGAGGGCGAGGCGTTCGACCGCTACGCGCTGGAGCCGGCGCGCCAGATCATCGCGGCGCTCAAGGCCCGCCACCCGGAGGTGCCGGTCATCGCCTTCCCGCGCGAGGCGGGGCAGAAATACGTCGGTTTCGCCAAGGCCACCGGCGCCGATTGCGTGGCGCTGGACAATTCCGTGGCGCCCGAATGGGCCGCGGCGCATGTGCAGGTCGATGGCTGCGTGCAGGGCAACCTCGCCTCGCGGCACATGGTCACCGGCGGGCCGGAGCTTGTCGCCGAGGCGCAGGCCATCACCCGCGCCTTCCGCGGCGGGCCGCATGTCTTCAACCTCGGCCACGGCATCACCCCCGACGCCGACCCCGAGAACGTGCAGGCGATGATCGAGGCGGTGCGCAGCGCCTGAGCCGCGCGCGCCGCGCTACGCGGGTTAGCGCGCAGGCAGACCCCAAACGCGGCGACAGAGACCTAGACCGCCTGCCGCGCCCCGAAGCGCCGTTATCCGGCCGCCCGCATCGGCACCGCCACCGGGCGGCGGCCGGTCAGGATGGCCACGGCGTCTTCCTGCATCAGCGCGCGCAGGGCCGGCTCGTTGCAGCGCAGCCCGCCGGTGTAGGTGCCAAAGGCCGGCAGGATCAGCCGCCGCCCATCCAGCAGGAAGGCCGGCCGGCGCACCGCCGCCAGCCGCGCCTTGGGGTGGTAGTGGCCCGAGACCTCGCCCGCCCCGGCGTCTTTCGCGGCGATGTGTCGGAAGGTCAGCGGCCCCTCGACCAGCTCCTGCAGGTGGCTGCCGCCCAGGTCCAGAGGGCCCGGGTCGTGGTTGCCCTCGATCCAGACCCAGCGCCGCCCGGCCTGCAAGCGCGCCAGGCGCAGCCGCTCGGCCTCGCCCAGGCTTTCGGCGGCGGCCAGATCGTCGAAGGAATCGCCCAGGCAGACGACGCAGGCGGCCCCGGTCGCCTCGATATCGGCCTCGAGCCGCGTCAGCGTCTCCTGCGTCTCGTAGGGGGGCAGGGCGGGACCGCCGCGCCGGGCCATCCGCTCGGCCTTGCACAGGTGCAGGTCCGAGACGCAAAGCAGCCCGCGCGCCGGCCAGTGCAGCGCGCCGGAGCCAAGCGCCACCAGCGCCGCCCCGCAGAAGGTGAAAGGATAGGCGTTCATGCTGCGTTCCTGACGCGATTCTGCGCCTACTGCAAGCTGGCGACGCTCAGGCCGGCGGACTCCATCAGCCGTTCGGCCTCTTCCTCCAGCAGGCGGTCGCGGCCGGCGCCCTCCACCGGCACGCGGCCCATCTCCAGGAACATGGGCGCGGCCAGCGGGCTGACGCGGGTCAGGGGCAGGTGGTCGATCCGGCCCTCGACGCGCTGCAGCATCTCGCGGATGCGGTCGAAATCCACCAGCCCGCGCATCGCCTCGCGCCGGGTGGCGCGCATCAGCAGGTGGTCGGGGTCGTACTTCAGCAGCGTGTCGTAAAGGATGTCGGAAGAGAACGTGGCCTGCCGCCCGGACTTGCGCCCCCCGGGCATGTTGCGCTCGATCAGCCCGGCGATGGTGGCGGTCGCGCGGAAGGTGCGCTTCATCACCGCGTTGCCGGCCAGCCAGCCGTCGAGGCCTTCCTCCAGCGCCTCCGCGGCGAAGAGGGGCGCGGGGTCGGTCACCGCGTCGAGGCCCCAGATCAGCGTCGCGTAATCGGTGGCGACAAAGCCCAGCGGGTGCAGCCCCAGCGCCTCCAGCCGCTTGGTCAGCAGAAGGCCCAGGGTCTGCTGCGCGTTGCGCCCCGCGAAGCCGTAGGCGCAAAGGTGGTGCCGCCCCTCGAAGGGGAAGCTTTCGACCAGCAGCCGCCCGGGCTGGGGCAGGGCCGAGACGCGGCGCTGCAGCTCCAGCCATTCGGCGGTGTGGGCGGGCAGCTCGGGCCATTCGGGGCGCTGGAACATCTCCAGCAGCCGGTGCGACAGCTGCGTCGAGGTGGCGAACTTCGTGCCCATGAAGGTGGCGATGCGCGGCTTGCGCGCGGCGTCCCGGCTGACCTCGACCACCAGGTCGCGCAGGCCTTCGTAGCGCACGATCTTGCCGCCGATCAGGAAAGTGTCGCCCTTGGAGAGGCTGGCGGCAAAGCCTTCCTCGATCTCGCCCAGCGGGCGTCCGCCGCGGCCGCGCATCCGCACTTTCAGCGTGTCGGTGTCCTGGATGGTGCCGATGTTCATGCGGATGCGCTGCGCCGCGCGCGGGTCGCGCAGCGCCCAGCGGCCCGCGGTGTCCTGTTTCAGGCGTTGCCAGCGGTCATAGG
>JBPEXR010000172.1:0-3432 GCA_052031355.1 Paracoccaceae bacterium | reverse complement strand
CCGCGGCGAATTAGCGGGCCTTGGCTCGCGCCTGCTCACTTCCCTCGCGCACCGTCGATCATCATGAAATCCACGAACCGATCACCGTCTTGCACGTGGCGGCGCATGGCGTCCGAGGCGGCGGCCTCGTCGCCTTCGCGCAGGGCGTGAAGCAGGTCTTCGTGTTCGCGGAAAGACCGGCGCATCCGGTCCATCTTCTCGATCAGCCAGCGCCGATAGGGGGCCAGCCGTAACCTCAGGCCAGAGAGTTGTTCCGCAAGGTACGGGTTATGTGCCCCGGCCCAGACCTGCTCGTGAAACCGGGCATTCAGCGCGGCGTAGGCGCCGGGATCGTTGCTCGCGACGACCTCCCGTATGTCTTCGTGCAGGGCTTCCAGGCTTTCCAGTTGCGCCGTGCTCATCCGGCGGGCGGCAAGCTCCGCGGCGAGGGCCTCGAGACCTGCGAGAACCTCGAACATCTGCGCCAGGTCGGCTACGCTGATCGGCGTGACGATGGACTTCTGCCGCGGGCGCATGGCCACGAGGCCGGCGGAGGCCAGCAGCGTCAGCGCCTGTTTCACCGGCGTGCGCGACACGTCGAAGCGCTCTGCGATGCCGCGTTCGTCCAGCTCGTCCCCGGGGCGCAGGCGCCCCTCCAGGATGTCGGCCTCCAGCGCCATGCGCAGCCGATGCGCCATTGTTCCGGTTTCGCTCACGCGGACGGTCTCCTTTCCTGCTCGGCTATTCTTTGCGCCAGCGGCAGCTACTTAGCAAGTCCCTCGAAATGCCATGTTGACATTTTGGTATGCCAGAATCCAGTGTTGGCGTGTCACGTAACGTCAAGCGGTGGCACAGGGAGGATAGAAGATGAGACATTCACTGGCCGCGATAGCGCTGTGTTTTGCCGGCGCGCTGGGCGCGCAGGCCGAAACGCTGAAGCTTAGCCATTCATACACCGAGGACGACACCCGGCATGCCTGGGCCGAGAAGATTGCCGAACTGGTCGAGGAAAAGACCGGCGGGGAGGTGACGGTCCAGGTCTACCCGAACCAGCAACTGTTCAAGGCGAAGGCGCAGTACGACGGGCTGGTTCAGAACCGGATCGACATGGCGATCTACCCCTTGCCGTGGCTGGCCGGGAAGGCGCCCCTGGCCGAGATCGGCGCCCTGCCGGGCGTGGTGACCGAACCCGCGGACGGCCTGGTTTGGCGTGAACGCCAGATCTGGCCGATGCTGGAGCAGGCCGTCGCGGACACCGGCGTGGTTCTTGGAGGTGGCGGTTTCGCCATGGGCACCATCGGCAACACCGGCGAAGCGATCACCGCGCCGGCCGACATGCAGGGCCACAAGATGCGCGGGTTGGGCCGCGCGACGGAGGCCATGATGATGGCCAACGGCGCCACCGTCACCTCGCTGCCCGCCTCCGAGATCTACCAGGCTCTGCAGACCGGCGTGCTGTCTGCCGTTCTGACGATCTACACCTCCTTCGAGGGCTACAACCTCAACGAGGTGCTGGACCACATGCTGGTCGGCAAGGGCTTCGTCGGCGCCATGCACGCGCTGTTGCTGTCGCCCGAGCTGGAAGAGAAGGTCGGTCCCGAGCATTTCCAGGCCATCCTCGCTGCGATCGAGGAATCCGAGCCCTGGTTCGCCGAGGCCGCGGCCAAGGCGCAGGAAGAGATCGTGACCAAGTTCGAAGAGGCCGGCGTGACAGTGCACCGCCTCTCGGACGAAGAAGCAGCCGCCTGGGCACGCGATGCCGAGGAAAGCGCCTGGGCCTACTTCCGCGACAAGGTGCCGAACGGCGCCGAAGCGCTGGAAGCGCTGCAGACCCCGCTGTCCGAGTAAACCAGTTCATCTGCGTGCGGGGGCTTGTCTTCCGCACGCTTTCATTCAGCCAAGGACAACCCAATGAGCACTCAGCCCCCTTCGGCGTTCCATCGTTTCACAGAGGTGCTGGCCCGCATCGGCGCGACCCTGTCCGCCGCGGGCGTGCTGTTTGCCTGCCTCGCCATTACCTGGGCCGTGCTGGGGCGGGGCTTTTTCGGCATGAATACCATCTGGGAACTGGAGGCCAGCGTCTATTTGCTGATCTACGCGGCCTTCCTTTCGGCCGGTTTCGCGCATCGAAGCGGCGGGCAGATCGCCGTGGACTTCCTGCGCGAAAGCCTGACCGGCCGGGCACGCCTGGTGCACCGGACCTTCCTCGACGCCGTTGCCCTGGGCCTTTTCGGGCTGCTGTTCGTCTCGGGCGGGGAGATGTTCCTGGGGGCCTGGGAAAGCGGCTGGTCGTCCGACACGCTGTGGGGGCCGCCGCTTTGGGTGCCCTATTTGGCCATTCCGCTGGGCAGCGCGGTGATCTGCCTGTGCCTTGTCAGCGACATCGTGCTGCGCCTCCGGGGCCAGTTCGCGCCGCAGGACCTCAGCGTATCGGAGGCGCATTGACATGACCGGACTCGAGTTTGGATTCCTGGCCTTCGCGCTTCTGCTGGTGCTTATCTTCAGCGGCTTGCCGATCGCCTATTCGCTGGCAACGACATCGCTGCTTCTCATGGCCCTTTCGGGCGAGCTTGGGCAGGCGGCCTATATCGCCGACGCGGTCTTTTCGTCCCTCGATTCGATCGAGTTGGTCGCATTGCCGATGTTCATCTTCATGGGCGCGATCGTCGCGATCAGCCCGGCGGGCGCCGACATCTACCGCACGCTGCACCGGTTGATCCCGGTCCCGGGCGGTCTGGGGGTCTCCACCATCGGGGGCTCGGCGCTTTTCTCGGCGCTTTCGGGGTCTTCCCCGGCGACCGTGGCGGCGATCGGGTCGTCCGGTGTCCCGGAGATGCTGGCGCGGCGCTACCCGCCGGCGCTGGCCTGCGGCATCGTCGTGGGGGGCGGCACGCTGGGCATCCTGATCCCGCCCTCGATCGTCCTGCTTCTCTACGGGATCGTCACCAAGACCTCCATCGGGCAATTGTTCCTGGCCGGTGTTCTGCCGGGCTTGATGGTGGCCGGTCTTTTTGCCGCCTACACGATCTTCAGCATGGCCCTGCACGAGCGGCGCCTCGCCCTGGAGGGGGGCGCCCCGGAGGAAGCCTTGGCCGCGCCTGGAAACCCGGTTGAGCAAGATGAGGACCGGGCCGCCAGCTGGCGCGTTCTGCCCTTCTTCGCGATGATGGCGCTGATCATGATCGCGCTCTACGGCGGCTGGGCCACCCCGTCCGAAATCGCCGCTGTCGGTGCCACGGCGTCCATCGCGCTGGTGATGGTCATCTACCGGATCACCGACGCCGCGGTCTGGAAGCGCTTGCTCCTCAAGACGGTCCGCGACACCTCGATGATCCTGCTGATCGCGGCCTTCTCCTACTATTTCGCGCAGCTCCTGGCCTTCCACGGCGTGGTGGCCGAGATCACCGAGGCGCTGCTCGGGGCCTTCGGGAACAAGTGGGTGACGCTCTTCGC
>JBPEXR010000171.1:0-4830 GCA_052031355.1 Paracoccaceae bacterium | reverse complement strand
AAGACCATGATCCATTGGTACCGCGCCTCGCCGCTGAAAGTGGCCTCGCCCGGCGCGCCGATCCACGGCTTGCCGGCTTTCCCGCCCGAGCGGTTCGCGGTGCGCATGCCGCATCTCGTCGTCTGGGGCACCGGTGACACCGCGTTGCTGCCCGAAAGCCTGGAGGGGCTGGAAGATTACGCCCCGGACCTGGAGGTCGTGCGGCTGGAGGGGGCGGACCACTGGCTGCACCACCAGAAACCGCGCGAGGTCGCGGAGGTGATCGAGGATTGGCTGGCCCGCCGCGCAGGGACCTGAGGCGCAGGGGCCTGAGGCGCAAGCGAAAACGGCCGGCCCCGGGGGGCCGGCCGCTGCGGGACTTGCCGCGGGGGGCGGTTACTCCTGCACCAACGGGGCGGTGGCCGAGGCGCCTTCCGCGCCGCTTTCTGCACCGGCGGCGGGGGCCGTCTGCTCCGTCGCGGTGCCTTCGATCGCCGCGGGCTGCGAGGCGTTCGTCGGCGCGGTGCCGTCGGACTGGATGCTGCCCAGCCACATCAGGCCGCCCAGCAGGACCAGCACGAAAACGAGCGTGGCGATGATCCAGGGGCCCGAGCCGCGGCTCGGGGCGGGATTGTAGTCGAGGGTCGGGCGTGCGCCCGGCAGGTCATCAGTTGGGTATGCCATGACGATTCTCCTTTCACCGTCATTATGCGCGCGGGGGGACATTGGTTCAGGGCGCGCGGGGCCGGGCCGCAGAACGCGCCAAGCCCTGCCGATTCCGGCCCGGCGCATCGGCCAAAGTTGACGCATGGTCAATCACGAGGTGGTGAGGCGCGGGAACCGGGGGGCGACTCAGCGCCGGGAGGGGGGAATATCGGTGCGGCGAAAGCCGCGATCGTCACGGCCCCGCGGCATTGTTGGAAACTGTCAGTGCGGGCGACTGGCGAAGGCGGCGCCGATGCTGCGGGTCGTATAGGGTTTGCTGACCAGTGGCAGCCCGGCGAAGATCCCCTGCGCGGGGGCGCCGGCGTCATAGCCGGTGGCCAGCACGATCGGCACGCCGAGGGCGCGCAGACGCTCGGCCACCGGGGCCGAGGAGGCGCCGCCGAGGTCGAGGTCGAGCACCGCGAAATCGGGCTTTTGCCGGTCGATGAAGCCCAGCGCCTCGCCGCTGCTGCCGGCGATCTCCACGTCCTCGGCGCCGAGCGCGCGCAGCGCGTCCACCGCGTGCAGCGCGATGATGAGGTTGTCCTCCACCACCAACCCGCGGCCGCGCAGCGCGGCGGCCTGCTGCGCCGGACCGTCGGGCGCCGCCTGGGCGAATTGGGGCGGCGCATCGTGGAAGCCCGCCACGTGGCGCGCGGGAAGGGCGAAGCGGGCGCGCAGCCCTTCGGCGGTATAGTCGAGGGTGGTCTCGCCCCCCAGCTCGTGCGGCAGGGTGTTGGCGATCAGCGTGCTGCCGAAGCCGCGCCGCGCGGGCGGGGTGACCGGCGGGCCGCCCGTCTCCTCCCAGGTCCAGGCGGCGCCGCCGCCCGGGTTGCGGCTGACCGCGACCCGCACCGCGCCCCCCGGCTGGCTGAGGGCGCCGTACTTCACCGCGTTGGTCGCCAGCTCGTGGAAGACCAGCGCCAGGGTGGGGCGCAGCGGGCCGGGCAGGGCGATGTCGCCCCCCTCCATGCGCAGCCCCTCGGCGCTGCCGGCGAAGGCTTCCAACTCGGCCCGCAGCAACTCGGACAGGCGGAAGGTGCCGCTGGCCTCGCTGAAGACCTGTTCGTTGGCCCGGGCCAGGGCGGCGAAGCGGCTTGTCAGCCCCTCGGCGAAGTCCTTGACGCCGGGGCTGTCCTGCCCGGTGGCGCGGATGATGCCGGTCGCCAGGCCGAAGACGTTGCGCAGCCGGTGCGAGAGTTCTGAGATCAGCACCTCCTGCCGGGCGCTGCGATCCTCGCCGCGGCGGCTGCGTTCGCTGACCAGCTTGAGCATCAGCTCCAGCAGGGCGATGCGCAGCACCTCGGCGGCCTCGATCTCGCCGGCGTCCCAGGCCTCGCAATGGCCGCGGACCTCCTCGGACCAGGCCGCGAAGCTGCGGCGGGGAGAGATGCGCCCCTCGGCATCGACGACCTTGGTGGGCGCGCCCGCCCAGCGGACGTCGCGCAGGACCTCGCGCCGGAACAGCATCAGGTGCCGCCGCGGGTCGCGCTGGATCGGGATCGCCAAAAGTCCGCCCAGCCCGCGCGCGGGGTCGACCGCGCCGGGGGCGGCGCCCTCCAGGTGGTCGGTGGCGAAGACCTTGCCCTCGGGCTGCCGGGCCAGCGCCTCTTCGAGGGCGGCAAACTCCGCCTCGGTGGGCACGTCCCCCTCGGCCGCGTAGTCGCGCCCGCTGATCACCGCGAGGCCGTGGAAATCGATCACCTCGTGCAGGGTGCTGGAGACCGCGGCCAGCCCCTCGGACAGGGGCGAGCCGGCCTCGAAGAGCATCAGCAGCCGCTTGTGCAGCTCGCGCGCCGCGGCGGCCTTTTCCCGCATGCGCCGTTCGTGCTGCAGGGCCAGTTCGTAGGACAGCATCTGGGCAAAAAGCTCGATCGCGGCGCGGGTGGCCGAATCGACGTTGCGGGCCGCGTCGTGGTGGCAGGCGATCATGCCCCAAAGCCGGCCTTCGCGCAGGATCGAGACCGACATGGAGGCGCCGACGCCCATGTTCTGCAGGTACTCGATATGGATGGGCGAGACGGCGCGGGTCACCGCCATAGACAGGTCCAGCGGCGGCTCGGCGCCGCGCGGGGCGGGCAGGATGCGCGCGGTGGGGGCGGCGACGTCGGGGATGATGCGCAGCAGGTTCCGCTCGTAAAGCGCGCGCGCCTGGGGCGGGATGTCGGAGGCCGGGAAATGCAGCCCGAGGAAGCTGTCCATGTTCCGCATCCGGCATTCGGCGATCACCTCGCCGCTGTAATCGGCGTGGAAGCGGTAGCACATGACGCGGGCGAAGCCGGTCATCGCCCAGATGCCGCGCACGGCGATGTCGCAGACCTCCTCGACCGAGCGGGCGCGGCGCACCTTGCCCAGCAGCGGCTGGACCATGGCCATGGCATCGCGCGGGGTGGCGACCTCCGGCACCGGCTCGATGTCGAGGAGGTACAGGTTGCCCGAAAGATGCATCGTCACGTCGAAGCGCCGCCCGTCGTCGCGCAGGTCGATGCCGGTCAGGCGGGCCGATTCCTCGTCGCCGCCGATGCTTTGGACCTTGCCGCGCATGGCGTGCACCGCCTCGCGCGAGAGGACGTCGAGCAGCGGCGTGCCGATCAGCCCGGACGCCGGCAGGCCAAGGATCGCCTCGGTGTTCTCCGAGGCGTGGCGGACCCGCCAATCGTGCGAAATGACGACCAGCGCGCCGAAGGCCTGCACCCGCCCGAGGAACTGGATCGGCTCGCGGGCGCAGGCGTCGATGTCGCCGCGGGTGGGGCCGTTCTGGGGGGGCGGGGGCATCCGGTCGTTCATGGGCGCAGGCTTTCGGCGAAGGGGCGTGGGCCCGGGCGCGCCGCGTGGGCGGGCTGGCCGGGCGGTGGGCGTGCGTCGTCCGCGGTGCGGGCGAAACGGTGGAACAGCGCGCGGGCGCCGGCGAGGTGGGCGGCGGCTTCATGCCCGTCGGCGGGCATGGCCGAGAGGCCGGCGCAGAGGGCGCGCCAGTCGGCGCCGCGGCCGGGCAGGTTGAAGAAGGCACCGGCGGCCAGCACCGGCGCCTCCGTGGCCTGCCGCCAGCGGGCGGCCAGCACCCGCGTGCCAAGCCGCGCGCCCAGCAGGACGTAGGCGGTGGCCAGGCGGCTGGGTTGCGGATCGGGCGCGGGCAGCGGGGCGGCTTGGGGGGCGGCTTGCGAGGCGGCAACACCAGCTTCCTCCAGCGCCGCCAGATCGGCGGCGAGGGCTGCGCGCACCTCGGCCAGCAGGGCAGGCACCCCCTCGCAGATTCGCGCCAGCGCAGGTTCGGTGGGGGCAGGCCGAGGGGCGGGCGCGAGGCCGGCCAGGGCGCGGGACTGCGCGGCCAGGAATCCGGCCAGCGCCCGCGGCGCGGTCACGTCGAAGCGCGAGAACCCCGCGTCCACCCGGTCGTGCAATTCGCGCGTCTCCGCGCGCAATCGCTGTCTGAGATCAGACATGCCGCCATCCCGTCTTGCCCCGACCCGCCGCAGCGGGGGAATGGCGCGGAGGGCCTGCCCCGCGCCATGTCGCGTCGAGGGTATCTTGCCCCACCACCGTGGTTTGTCTACTCACCCTGATCGCGAAGGGTAACCGACCGGGGACGTATATGCCAGAAGAACACCGCCTTGCGCCGCTGCGTGACGAAGACTGGCCCGAAGCGGTGGCGGACCTGCGCGCCGGTTTCGCGGGCGGGCTGAACGTCTACCGCGTCATGGCGCACAATCCCGAACTGCTGCGCGCCTGGGCGCCCTTGCGCGACTACCTGGTGACGCGCAACCGCCTGGGCGCGGCGCTGTCGGAGGTGGTGATCCTGCGCGCGGCCCACCGGCTGGGCTCGGCCTACGAATGGGACCAGCATGTGGTGCGGGCCCGCGCGGCGGGGCTGGAGGACGCGCAGATCGCCGCGCTGCGCGGGCCGCTGGAAGCGCTGCCGCCGGACGTGGAGCCGCTGGCCCGGGCGGTGGACGAGTTGACGCGCGAGGCCCGCCTGACGCCCGGCACCGCCCAGGCGCTGCAGGCCGCCCACGGCGCCCCGGCGATGCTGGAGGTGATGGCCCTGGTCGGCTTCTACTCCACGCTCGGCTTCATCCTGAAGACCTGCGAGGTGCCGCTGGACGGCGATATCGCGCAGGCCTTGGCCGATGCTCCGCTTGAGGCTGG
>JBPEXR010000170.1:0-2873 GCA_052031355.1 Paracoccaceae bacterium | reverse complement strand
TCATGGAAGTTTTATAGAGATACCACAGCGACCTGCAAAGCAAGGACCGCCCGCCAATTCCCCTGCGCCACCCCCGCCCCGCTTCATCTCGCCAAAAATACTCCGGGGGTGAATGGCGCCGCAGGCGCCAGAGGGGGCAGCGCCCCCTGCCCTTTGCCCGCCCAAACCGCTTGCCCCGCGCCCCGCCGTCGCACACCCTGCGCCCATGCGCCTTTTCCTCGCCCTCGATCTGCCGGAGCCGCTGCTGGGCGCGCTTTTGCGCCTGCAGCAGGACCTCGGCCTCGGCCGCCCGCTGCCGGAGGAGAACCTGCACCTCACGCTCGCCTTTCTTGGCGAATGCTCGGCGGAGGCCGCGGCGCAGCTGGACGAGGCGCTCTGCGCATCCCCCCTGCCCGGCGCGCACCTGCGCCCGCAGGGGCTGGAGCTGTTCGGCGGCGCCCAGGGCCGGGCGCTGGCGGCGACATTCGCGCGGGAGCCGGGCCTTGAGGCGCTGCACGCCCGCGCCCGCGGCGCCGCGCGCCTGGCGGGGGTGGAGCTGCCGCGCCGCCGCTTCCGCCCCCATGTGACCCTCGCGCGCCTGCCGGCCCGCGCCCGCGGGCCCGATGCGCTGCGCCTGCGCACCATCCTGGAGGCGCGGCCAAAGCTGCCGGCGGCGGCGGCGGAGCGGGCGGTGCTCTACCGCTCCTACCTTGGCGGCGGGCCGGCCCGGCACGAGGCGCTGGCGCAGTATCCCCTGCCGCCCGCCCCCGGCTGACCGCGCATCAAGCCTTGCGCCGCACCCGGTCCGGCCCGATGTTGCGCGCATGGACTATGCCGACGCCACCCCGCCCGATCACGACGAGATCGCCGCCCTCGCCCGTGCCGCCGTCGCCCGGCTGCCGGAGAAGATCCGCCCGCTGGCCGAGGCGGTCACCCTGCGGGTGGAGGACCTGGCCGACGAGGCGATGCTGGCCGATCTGGGCATCGACAACCCCTTCGAGCTGACGGGCCTCTACGACGGCATCCCGCTGACCGAGAAGTCCTTCGCCGACCAGCCCGCCGCGGCCGACACGATCTGGCTGTTCCGCCGCGCCATCCTCGACGAATGGGTCGATCGCGGCGACGTGGAACTGGGGGCGCTGGTCGCCCATGTCATGGTGCACGAGCTGGCGCATCACTTCGGCTGGTCGGACGCGGATATCGCGCGCATCGACCGCTGGTGGGAATAGCGCCGCCCCACTCCGCCGCCCCTCCGCTTTGCCTGCCGTCTCCGCAGCCGCCCTGCCCGCCGCTTTCCCGTGGCTTTCTCGTGGCTTTCCCCGTGGGGCCCTCCCGGCGCCCCGCGCCCGCCCGCCGGTGCCGGCCAAAGGCGTTGCTCCATCAGGCACATTCACATAGGTTTTGCCCCAGAAGCGGAGCAACCGCGCATCGCCAGAGGGCCCCGAGCACATGATTTCGAACCGCGCCATCGTCCTGTCCGCCCTGTGCATCGCCCCCGTCCTGCCCGGCGCGGCGGCGGCGCAGGAGCGGGTGCAATCCAAGCAATACGACGACGGCGGGGTCTACGAGGGCACCTTCAAGAACGGGCTCCAGCACGGCACCGGCACCTACCGCCTGCCCAACGGGTACGAGTACACCGGCGACTGGGTCGAGGGCGAGATCCGCGGCGAGGGCACGGCGAAATTCCCCAACGGCTCGGTCTACGAGGGCAGTTTCGCCAAGGGCAAGCCCGAGGGCATCGGCAAGATCGTCTTCGCCGACGGCGGCACCTACGAGGGCACCTGGCAGGACGGCAAGATCACCGGCCAGGGCGTCGCCGTCTATGCCAACGGCGTGCGCTACGAGGGCGGCTTCCGCAACGCCATGCACCACGGCCGCGGCACGATGACCAGCCCCTCGGGCTACGTCTACGAGGGCGATTGGGTCAACGGCGAGAAGGACGGCAAGGCCAAGATCACCTACCCCGACGGCGCGGTCTACGAGGGCAGCGTCAAGGCCGGCAAGCGGCACGGCCAGGGGCGGCTGACCATGCCCGACGGGCTGGTCTATGAGGGCACCTGGACCGAGGGCGAGATCACCGGCTCCGGCACGCTGACCCAACCCAATGGCGACGTCTACGAGGGCGAGCTGGTCGGCGGCCGCCGCGAGGGCCGCGGCAAGGTCACCTATGCCAACGGCGATATCTACGAGGGCGAGTTCGCCGGCGACCAGCGTCACGGCACCGGCACCTTCACCGGGCAGGACGGCTATGAATACAGCGGCGACTGGGTGCAAGGCCAGATCGAGGGCCAAGGCCGGGTCACCTACCCCGACGGATCGGTCTACGAGGGCGCCTTCAAGGGCGATCTGGCCGAGGGCCAGGGCAAGATCACCTATCCCGACGGGTCGACCTACGAGGGCGAATGGAAGGCCGGCGTGATCGAGGGCGAGGGCCGCGCCACCTACCCCGGCGGCATGGTCTACGAGGGCGGCTTCCGCAACGCGCGCAATCACGGCTTCGGGGTGATGACCTACGAGGACGGCTATCGCTACGAGGGCGAATGGCGCGACGGTCAGCGGCACGGCAAGGGCAAGGCGACCTACCCCGACGGCGTGGTCTACGAGGGCGCTTTCGCCGACGGCCAGCGCCACGGCACCGGCAAGATCACCATGCCCGACGGTTTCACCTACGAGGGCGACTGGCAGCGCGGCAAGATCACCGGAACGGGCGTGGCCACCTATGCCAACGGCGACGTCTACGAGGGCGCCTTCGTCGATGGCAAACGCCAGGGTCCGGGCACGATGCGCTACGCAACCGGCGAGAAAGTCTCCGGCGAATGGATCGACGGGGGCCTGAAGAAGGGCACCGAGACCATCGAACGGCCGGAGGATGGCGAGGCCGCGGAAGGGGAGGA
>JBPEXR010000017.1:0-10024 GCA_052031355.1 Paracoccaceae bacterium | reverse complement strand
TCGAAGTGGCGCACCACCTCGACAGGGCGCAGGCGGCGGGAGGCGGGGGAGACACGCTCGATCAGCCGGGCGGCGAAGTAGAAGGCGTCGATGTCGCGGCGGAACTGGCGCTCGATGCCCGGGCGCAGCACCTTGACGGCGACTTCGGCGCCGCCCTCGGCCAGCCGGGCCTTGTGCACCTGGGCGATGGAAGCGGCGGCGACGGGCTCGGAAAACTCGGAAAAGATCTGCTCGACCGGCACGCCCAGTTCGGCCTGGACGGCGCGCTTCGCCTCCTCGATGGGGAAAGGCGGCAGCTTGTCCTGCAGCACGCGCAGCTGCACGGCCAGCGCATCGCCCACCACGTCGGGGCGGGTCGACAGGACCTGGCCGAACTTGATGAACGCCGGGCCCATGGCCGTCAGCGCGCGGGTGGCCGGCGGCAGCGCCGGATCGCCGCGGCGGCCCAGCCAGGCGAAGGGCCGGCCCAGCACCCGTGCCGCCAGGCGCAGCGGCTTCGGCGCGTCCATCGCGTCCAGCACCACGTCCATCGCGCCGGTCCGTTCCAGCGTGGCGCCGATGCGGATCAGGCGCAGCAGGTTGTGGGGACCGCGCATCAGATCTTCCAGCCCGAATGCAGCGCGGCGATCCCGAAGGAGAGGTTGCGGTACTTGGCGTTCTCGAACCCGGCGCCCTTTACCATCTGCAGGAAGCTGTCCTGGTCGGGGAAGCGGCGGATCGATTCCACCAGGTACTGGTAGCTGTCGCGATCGCCCGCGATGGCCTGTCCCATCGCCGGGATCACGTTGAAGGAATAGCGGTCATAGGCCCATTGCATCGCCGGGTTCGGGATCTGGCTGAACTCCAGCACCATCAGGCGGCCGCCGGGGCGCAGCACGCGGTAAGCCTCGGCCAGGGCGACCTCGGGGCGGGTCACGTTCCGGATGCCGAAGGAAATGGTGTAGACGTCGAAGCTGGCGTCGGGGAAGGGCAGCGCCATGGCATCGCCCACCACCCAGGAGAGGCTGTGCGCCATGTCGGCGGCCTCGGCCCGCTGGCGGCCTTCGACCAGCATCGGCTCGGTCAGGTCCAGCACGGTGGCATGGCCCGAGCCCGCGCGCTTGAGGAACCGGAAGGAGATGTCGCCGGTGCCGCCCGCGACATCGAGCAGTTGCTGCCCCGGCCGCGGCGCCAGCCAGTCCATCATCGCGTCCTTCCAGATGCGGTGGATGCCCAGGCTCATGGCGTCGTTCATCACGTCGTACTTCGACGCGACCGAGCCGAAGACACCGCGCACGCGCCCGGCCTTTTCCGATTCCGGCACCGTCTCGAAGCCGAAATGCGTTGTATTTTCACTCTGCTCGGTCATGGGCCCTTGCCGTTGGTGCTGCCACGCCTTTCTTATAGGGCGCCGCCGGGGTGCTGCAATGCGCCCCGCCCCGCCGCCGCTGCCCGAAAGCCCAGGAATGCCCGAACTTCCCGAAGTCGAGACGATACGCCGCGGCCTGGCGCCGGTGATGGAGGGCGCGGTGATCGCGCGCGCCGCCGTCAACCGCCCCGACCTGCGCTGGCCCTTTCCGGCACGGATGGCCGAGCGGCTCACCGGCCAACGCGTCGTGCAGCTGCGCCGCCGCTCCAAGTACCTGCTGGCGGACCTGTCGGGGGGCGAGACGCTGCTGGTGCATTTCGGCATGTCGGGGCGGATGCTGGTTTCGGGCGACCCGCTGGGCCGCTTCGTGCACGACCACCCGGCGCCGGAGAAGCACGACCACGTGGTGCTGGACCTCGAGGGCGGGGCGCGCGTCACCTTCAACGATCCGCGCCGCTTCGGGGCGATGGACCTGCTGCCGGGCGGCGACGAGGCAGCGCATCCCTTGCTGGCGCATCTCGGCCCCGAACCGCTGGGCAATGCCTTCGACGAGGACTACCTCGCCGCCGCGCTGGCCGGGCGCCGCAGCCCGGTGAAGACGGCCCTGCTGGACCAGCGCCTGGTGGCCGGGCTGGGCAATATCTACGTCTGCGAGGCGCTGCACCGGGCCGGCATCTCGCCGCGCCGGCTGGCCGCGAACCTCGGGCCGCGGCGGGCCGCCAGCCTGGTGCCGATCATCCGCGCGGTGCTGGAAGAGGCGATCGCGGCCGGCGGCTCCAGCCTGCGGGATTTCCGGCAGGCGGACGGCGAGCTGGGCTATTTCCAGCACGCCTTCGACGTCTACGGCCGCGAGGGCCAGCCCTGCCGCCGCCCCGGCTGCGACGGCACCGTCGGGCGGATCGTGCAGGGCGGCCGGTCGAGCTTCTACTGCGGGCGTTGCCAAAGATAACTTGATCGGTGCGCCGGGGATGGTAAGGACTCGGGCCTGACCGAAACCAACGGAGCCAGCCTCATGGCCTACGAGACGATCATCGTCGAGATCGAGGATCACGTCGCCACCATCACGCTGAACCGCCCCGATGCGCTGAACGCGCTGAACGATCAGCTTCTGACCGAGCTGACCGACGCGCTGAACGCGGCCCAGCAGAACGACAAGGTGCGCTGCATCATCCTGACCGGATCGGCCAAGGCCTTCGCCGCCGGCGCCGACATCAAGATGATGAGCGAGAAAAGCTTCGTCGATGCCTTCGCCGGCGATCTTTTCACCAAGGAATGCGATCAGATCACGCGCATCCGCAAGCCGATCATCGCCGCCGTCGCGGGCTACGCGCTGGGCGGCGGCTGCGAGTTGGCGATGATGTGCGACTTCATCATCGCCGCCGACACCGCCAAGTTCGGCCAGCCCGAGATCAACCTGGGCGTCGTCGCTGGCATGGGCGGCACGCAGCGCCTGACCCGCGCCGTGGGCAAGGCCAAGGCGATGGACATGAACCTGACGGGCCGCTTCATGGATGCCGAGGAGGCCGAGCGTTCGGGCCTCGTCAGCCGCGTGGTGCCCGCCAAGTCGCTGATGGACGAAGCGCAGGATGCCGCGCAGAAGATCGCCGAGAAGTCGATGATCACCGTCATGGTGGTCAAGGAAGCGGTGAACCGCGCGATGGAGACCACCCTCGCCGAGGGGCTGCTCTTCGAGCGCCGCGTCTTCCATTCGCTGTTCGCGACCGAGGATCAGAAGGAAGGCATGACCGCCTTCGCCGAGAAGCGCGAGGCGCAGTTCCGCGACCGCTGATCGGCGGGGCTGAGCGCCCGGAGCCACCCGGAAACCCGCGATTCGCCAGGATTCGCGGGTTTTCTTTTGCCCCCGGATTGGCTATGGGGGCGCGATACATGCGCGTGCAGCCCGCCTTGGCTCGAATCACCCCGGTCGTTTCCGCCGGCGGGTTTGGACGCGTGAACCAGTTTTTGACGGACGAACCCGGAAAGGGAAACCACCATGGCCAACACGCCCCAGGCGAAGAAGCGCGCGCGCCAGAACGAAAAGCGCTTTGCAATCAACAAGGCGCGCCGTTCGCGCATCCGTACCTTCCTGCGCAAGGTCGAAGAGGCGATCGCCTCTGGCGACAAGTCCGCGGCCCAGGCCGCGCTGCGTGCCGCCCAGCCCGAGCTGATGCGCGGCGTCACCAAGGGTGTTTTTCACAAAAATACCGCCTCGCGGAAGATCTCGCGCCTGTCCGCCCGGGTCAAAGCGCTGGGCTGATACCGCAAGTTGTTGATGGAAAAGGGCGTCGCGATAGCGGCGCCCTTTTTTCGTGCCTGGGTTGTCTTGTGGCCTTTTTGCCCAGCCGGGGATTCTTTTCCCCCCACCTCCGAGTCAAGCGTGAAGTTCAGTTGCCGCTTCGCGGAGGGAATTGGTAACTTCATCTTAGCGATTCACATCGCCTGGGGGGACAGGCAGCGACGGTGACTTTGCGCATTTTGGGAGATGCGCGCAGGTCCGGGTCGCACCGCACGACAGCCGTATCGGCCGTCGTTGGGGTTTCGAAGGGTCACCTTCGGCCAGTCCAAATATGACGCGCGAGTTAGGCGTGACCATGGGTTTTCGGGACGGGGGTCTCGAGGGCCAGGGTTAGGTTTGCCTTGTGCAAAGTAGAACGCAAGGGCCCATCGCACCTGCGATGGGGTAGGTCTTTGCGTTGCGAATTCCCAGGTGGCGTGTTCGTCGCCGCGTCGAGCATGGCGGCACAGAGTATTGGGGAAATCGGCTTGGAACTGGGACAGATGACACAAGAGCAATGGGGCGCGTTGCAGGACACGCTGCGTGAGACCGTAGGGCGCAACAATTACGCGAACTGGATCGAACCGCTGGAGTTCGAGGGCGTCAGCGATGGTGTCGCCACTTTCCAGGTGCCGACCAACTTCATGGGCAACTACGTCGACCAGAACTTCGGCGACCTGCTGCTCTACCAGATGAGCCGGACCGGCGTTGACGTGCGCCGCATCCGTTTCCAGGTGCCCTCCAACCGGACCGAGCGCCCGGCGCCGCGCGCGGCCAAGCCGGCCGCCGCCCCGGCCGAGGGCCCGGCCAGCGGGGCCGAGGATGGCGCCACCCGGGGCGATCTGCCCGGCGCGCCGCTGGACCCGCGCTTTACCTTCGACACCTTCGTGGTCGGCAAGCCGAACGAGCTGGCCCATGCCGCGGCGCGCCGCGTCGGCGAGGGCGGACCGGTGACCTTCAACCCGCTGTTCCTCTACGGCGGCGTCGGCCTGGGTAAGACGCACCTGATGCACGCCATCGCCTGGGAGCTGCAGGCCCGCAGCCCCGAGCTGAACGTGCTGTATCTTTCGGCGGAGCAGTTCATGTACCGCTTCGTCCAGGCGCTGCGCGACAAGCGCATGATGGACTTCAAGGAGCTGTTCCGCTCGGTCGACGTGCTGATGGTCGACGACGTGCAGTTCATCGCCGGCAAGGATTCCACCCAGGAGGAATTCTTCCACACGTTCAACGCGCTGGTGGACCAGAACAAGCAGATCATCATCTCCGCCGACCGCGCGCCGGGCGAGATCAAGGACCTGGAAGACCGCATCAAGAGCCGCCTGCAGTGCGGCCTGGTGGTGGACCTGCACCCGACCGATTACGAGCTGCGCCTCGGCATTTTGCAAAGCAAGGTCGAGCAGCACCGCCAGCAGTACCCGGGGCTGGAGCTCGAGGACAACGTGCTGGAATTCCTGGCGCACCGCATCTCGACCAACGTGCGGGTGCTGGAAGGCGCGCTGACGCGGCTCTTCGCCTTTGCCTCGCTGGTCGGCCGGCCGATCAACATGGAACTGACGCAGGATTGCCTGTCGGACGTGCTGCGCGCCTCGGAGCGCAAGATCACCGTCGAGGAAATCCAGCGCAAGGTGTCCGAGCATTACAACATCCGCCTCAGCGACATGATCGGCCCCAAGCGCGTGCGCAGCTATGCCCGCCCGCGCCAGGTGGCGATGTACCTGGCCAAGCAGCTGACCTCGCGTTCGCTGCCGGAGATCGGCCGCCGCTTCGGCGGGCGCGACCACACCACCGTCATGCACGGGGTCAAGCGCATCGAGGAGCTGAAGCAGGCCGACGGGCAGATCGCCGAGGACCTGGAGCTGCTGCGCCGCGCGCTGGAGGCCTGACCGGCCCCGGTGATCCCCGAACCGCACGGACGGGCGCGGGCGCTTTCCGGGGCGCCCGTGCACCCGCCGGCTGTTCCCTGCGCCCCCTTTGCAACGCCCCCGCGGCCCGGCGGGCCATGGCCTTGACGCTGCAGGATTTCCGGCAGACAAACCAATAAAATGCTTGTGCCACGGGGCGAAACCGATAGGTTTTGCCTCCGGCTTCGCGGAGGGACAGGGAATGAAGATCAGCATCGAACGTGGCACGCTGCTCAAGGCCGTGTCCCAGGCGCAATCGGTCGTCGAGCGCCGCAACACGATCCCGATCCTGGCCAACGTGCTGATCGAGGCCGAGGGCGATGCCGTCCAGTTCCGCGCCACCGACCTGGACATCGAGGTGGTCGACCGCGCCCCGGCGCAGGTCCAGCGCGCCGGCGCGACCACCGTTTCCGCCGTGACGCTGCACGAGATCGTGCGCAAGCTGCCCGATGGCGCCCTCGTCACCCTGACCGACGACGGCGCGGCGGGCCGGCTGACGGTCGAGGCGGGCCGCTCCAACTTCTCGCTGGCGACGCTGCCGCGCGAGGATTTCCCGGTGATGGCCTCTTCCGAGTACAGCGCCAATTTCACCGCCAAGGCGGCGGTGCTGCGGCGCCTCTTCGACAAGTCGAAATTCGCGATCTCCACCGAGGAGACGCGCTATTACCTGAACGGCGTCTACATGCATGTGGCCGATGGCGACGGCGCGCAGGTGCTGCGCTGCGTGGCCACCGACGGCCACCGCCTGGCGCGCATCGACGCCGAGCTGCCCGAGGGCGCGGCCGAGATGCCCGGCGTGATCGTGCCGCGCAAGACCGTGGGCGAGCTGCGCAAGCTGCTGGACGACGACGACATGGACATCGCCGTCTCCGTCTCCGAGACCAAGGTGCGCTTCGCCACGCCCGACATCACGCTGACCTCCAAGGTCATCGACGGCACCTTCCCCGATTACACCCGCGTCATTCCGCAGGCCAACGCCAAGCGGCTGGAGGTGGACGCGGCCGAGTTTGCCCGCGCGGTGGACCGCGTCGCGACCGTCAGCTCCGAGCGGAGCCGCGCGGTGAAGATGGCCCTCGACGAGGACCGGCTGATCCTGTCCGTCAACGCCCCCGACAGCGGCGCGGCGGAGGAGGAGTTGGCCGTCGCCTATGCCGACGAGCGGCTCGAGATCGGCTTCAACGCCAAGTACCTGCTGGAGATCGCCAGCCAGGTCGACCGCGAGAACGCCGTCTTCCTGTTCAACTCTTCCGGCGATCCGACGCTGATGCGCGAGGGCAACGACACCTCCGCCGTCTACGTCGTGATGCCGATGCGCGTCTGACGGCGCCCGGGTCCCGCAAGGGCCGCGCGCCTGGCGCCCCCGCTGCCGGAAGGGCCGGGCGATGACCGGGCTGCATATCACCGAGCTGCGCCTGTCGCACTTCCGTTCGCACCGCGCGGCGCGGGTGGCGGTGGATGCGCGTCCCGTGGCCATCTACGGGCCGAACGGCGCCGGCAAGACCAACCTCCTGGAGGCGATATCGCTGCTCTCCCCCGGACGCGGGCTGCGCCGCGCCGCGGCCGCCGAACTGGCGCGCCAGCCCGAGGCGCTTGGCTGGAAGGTGGAGGCGGTGCTGCAGGTCGCCGGCCGGTCGCAGGAGGTCGCCCTGCGGGCCGAGGCGGGCGGCGCGCGCAGCCTGACGATCGGCGGCAAGCCGGCCCCGCAGGTGGCGCTGGCGCGGCTGGCGCGGGTGCTCTGGCTGGTGCCCTCGATGGACCGGCTGTGGATCGAGGCGGCCGAGGGGCGGCGCCGGTTCCTGGACCGCACCACGATGAGCTTTCTGCCCGAGCATGCCGAGGCGGTTCTGACGTACGAAAAGGCCATGCGCGAGCGTAACCGCCTGCTGAAGGACGGCCGGCAGGACGCGCATTGGTACGCCGCGCTGGAAGCGCAGATGGGCGAGGCCGGCGCGCGCATCGACGCCGGGCGGCGCCAGGCGCTGGCGCGGCTGGCGGCCGCGCAGGAGGACGCGCGAACCGCCTTTCCCGTGGCCGAGCTGTGGCTCGACTACCCCGAGGGCGCCCCGCCCGAGGACGCCGCCGGGCTGGCCGAGGCGCTGGCCGCCACCCGCCGGCGCGACATGGCCGCCGGGCGCACGCTGGTGGGCCCGCACCGGGCCGACCTGGGCGCGATCTACAAGGCCAAGGGCGTGCCGGCGCGCGCTTGTTCCACCGGCGAGCAGAAGGCCCTGCTGGTCAGCCTGATCCTGGCCAACGCCCGCGCCCTGGCGCCCGAGCTGGGCGGCGCGCCGATCCTGCTGCTGGACGAGGTCGCCGCCCACCTTGACCCGGCCCGCCGCGCCGCGCTTTATGACGAGATCTGCGCCCTGGGCGCCCAGGCCTGGATGACCGGCACCGAGCCGGGGCTGTTCGCCGACCTGGGGGCGCGGGCGCAATACCTCCAGGTGACCGAAGCGGGCGCGCAATCCCGCGTGGACGAGGGACCGCGGCCATGAACGCCAGCATCGCGCAGCTTGCCGCCTACGCCGGCGCCGTCCTGGTGCTGTTCCTGACGCCCGGCCCGGTCTGGCTGGCGATGACGGCGCGCGCCATGTCGGGCGGGTTCGCCGCCGCCTGGCCGCTGGCGCTGGGCGTGGTGGTGGGCGATGCCCTCTGGCCCTTCCTGGCGATCCTGGGGGTGAACGCGCTGATCGCGCTCTACGCCGGGTTCCTGGTGGCGCTGAAGTGGGTCGCCGCGGCGACCTTCCTGCTGATGGGCGTGCTGGTGCTGCGCCGCGCGAACGCGCCGATCGGCACCGACAGCCGGCTGACGCGGCCCGGCGCCTGGGCGGGTTTTCTGGCCGGGGTGGCGGTGATCATCGGCAATCCGAAGGCGATCCTGTTCTACATGGGCATGTTGCCGGCCTTCTTCGACCTGTCGGACCTGACGGCGCTGGACGTGCTGGCGATCGTGCTTATCTCCATCGCGGTGCCGCTGGTCTGCAACCTCGGATTCGCCGCTTTCGTCGACCGCACGCGCCGCCTGATGACCAGCCCCGCGGCGCTGCGGCGCATGACCCTGGCGGCCGGCTGGATGCTGATCGCGGTGGGCTGCATAGTTCCGCTGACCTGACCGCAAAATATAGGCGATCTGCGTGACAAGGCACCCCAGACCTCGTATAAACCGGGCAAAATATCGATAGGTTGAACCATGTCCGAACCCGAGCAGATGACCGAAGAATACGGCGCAGAATCCATCAAGGTTCTCAAGGGGTTGGAGGCTGTCCGCAAGCGGCCCGGCATGTACATCGGGGACACCGACGACGGCTCGGGCCTGCACCACATGGTCTACGAGGTCGTGGACAACGGCATCGACGAGGCGCTGGCCGGCCATGCGGACCACGTGACGGTGACGATTCACGCCGACAACAGCGTTTCGGTCAGCGACAACGGGCGCGGCATTCCCGTCGACATGCACGAGGAAGAGGGCGTCTCGGCGGCCGAGGTCATCATGACCCAGCTGCACGCCGGCGGGAAGTTCGACAGCAACTCCTACAAGGTGTCGGGCGGCCTGCACGGCGTGGGCGTTTCGGTGGTGAACGCGCTTTCCGACTGGCTGGAGCTGCGCATCTGGCGCAACGGGAAAGAGCATTACGCCCGCTTCGAGCGCGGCGAGACGACGGAGCATCTGCGCGTTGTCGGCGACGGCAACGGGCGCAAGGGCACCGAGGTGCGTTTCCTCGCCTCCACCGACACCTTCAGCAACCTCGACTATTCCTTCGAGACGCTGGAGAAGCGCCTGCGCGAGCTGGCGTTCCTGAATTCCGGCGTGCGCATCATCCTGGAGGACGAGCGCCCCGCCGAGAAGATGCACGTGGAGATGTACTACGACGGCGGCGTGCGCGAGTTCGTCAAGTACCTCGACCGCAACAAGCACCCGCTGATGACCGAGCCGGTCTACATGACCGGCGAGCGCGACGATATCGGCGTCGAAGTGGCGATGTGGTGGAACGACAGCTACCACGAGACGGTGCTGCCCTTCACCAACAACATCCCCCAGCGCGACGGCGGCACCCACATGGCGGGCTTCCGCGGCGCGCTGACCCGGACGCTGACGAAATACGCCCAGGACAGCGGCATCGCCAAGCGCGAGAAGGTCAGCTTTTCCGGCGACGACGCGCGCGAGGGGCTGACCTGCGTTCTGTCGGTCAAGGTGCCGGACCCCAAGTTCAGCTCGCAGACCAAGGACAAGCTCGTCTCCTCCGAGGTGCGCCCGGCGGTGGAAAGCCTGGTGGGCGAGAAGCTGTCCGAATGGTTCGAGGAGAATCCCAACGAGGCCAAGATCATCGTCGGCAAGATCGTCGAGGCGGCGCTGGCGCGCGAGGCCGCCCGCAAGGCGCGCGAGCTGACGCGCCGCAAGTCGGCGATGGACGTGAACTACCTGGCCGGCAAGCTGAAGGACTGCTCGGAGAAGGACCCGGCCAAGACCGAGGTCTTCCTGGTCGAGGGTGACAGCGCCGG
>JBPEXR010000169.1:0-9252 GCA_052031355.1 Paracoccaceae bacterium | reverse complement strand
GTCTCCATCTTGGCCGCTTCCAGGCGCTTGCGGGCGCTGATGTCGCGCAGAACGCAGATGAAGACGGCATTGCCGTCCGCCTCGACGTGCAGCCGCGCGCTGGCCTCGATCGCCACGCCCTTGTTGCGCAGCTCGGCCATGACGAATTGGGCCTGGCCGGTGCGCAGCTTGTTCAGCTCGGTCATCGCCAGGTCCACGTCGACCGAATCCACCGCGTCGAACAGCACGTGTTGTCGCGCCTCCTCCAGCGTCCAGCCGACCGAACGCAGCGAGGCCTCGTTCATGTAGGTGATCTGGTAGGTCTCGGCATCGGCGACGACGACCGAATCCTGCAGCTTCTCCAACAGCCCGATGACGACCCGTTCTTCCTCGTGCTTGCGCCGTTCGGTGACATCGGTGCGCAGCGACATGACCTGCACGAGGTCGCCGTTGCTGTCGGTCAGCGGCACCGAGGTGCAGGTCATCACCAGCTGCTCGCCGGACTTGGTGACGGCCTTGTGCTCGCCCGACCAGACGACGCCGCGGGCCATATGCTCGGAATATTCGTGGAAGGCCGGGTTGTCGCGGCCGTTGGCGAAGATGATCGGGTACTTCTGACCCAGGATCTGCTCTTCGTCGTAGCCGAAGACCTTCAGGAAATTCTCGTTGGCGCCGACGATGCGGCCCCGGGCGTCGGTGATGGAGACGATCGAATGCGCGTTCAGCGCCTCGTTCTGGAAGCCGATCACACGCTCCTGTTTCTCGACGAGATCGCGCTGCAGGCGCAGGTAGCGGCGGCGGCGCTGCGCGCCGATGGCGAAGACCAGCAGCACGATGGCCAGCACCATCAGCATGTCCGGCCGCCATGTCGAAGGATCGGAGAGGTAGTTCTGCTGCCCGGCGGAGAAGGCCTTGTAGCGATGGTAGAGGACATGCGCCATTTCCATCGCGCCCGCCTCCACCATGATCTGGAAACCCGCGACGAGGAAGAACCCGACCGCCAGGACGACAGCGATCCAGTTGTAGCGACCTTGTCTCAAAAGAGCACCTCTTCCCCTGTCGTAACCGGCCAGTGCCACTGGCGCACGGGTATGGATCGCATCGGGCTTGGTCCTGCGTCAGGCGACTTTGAGACAGTTTTGTGGCTTTCGCCGCGGATTTGCCCGGTGTCGGTTGTGCCAGCTTTCGGCCCCGCCACCGCTGGGGGGTGGGGGCGGCCGCGGCGCGGCGATTCGGGGCGGCTCATCAGGCGATCTTGCGCGTCTGCTCGGGCACCGGGGCGGCTGCGCCGGGCGCGGTTGCCGGCTGCTGGGCGACCAGCGCGGAAGGCAGCGTGAACCAGAAGGTCGAGCCTTCGCCCGGCTTGCTGTCCACGCCAATGCGGCCGCCGTGCATCTCCACCAGGTGTTTGCAGATCGCCAGGCCCAGGCCGGTGCCGCCGACCTTGCGCGTGTCGGAGGTGTCGAGCTGCTGGAACCGGTCGAAGACCTTGCGCCGCCCTTCCTCGTCGATGCCGCAGCCGCTGTCGGTCACGTCGAAGCGCACGAAGCGGCCCTTGGGGGCGACGTTCACGCTGATCTCCCCGGCCTCGGTGAACTTCACCGCGTTGCCGACCAGGTTGATGAGGATCTGCCGCAGCCGCTTGGGATCGGCGGAGACGAAAGTGCCGCTGGCGGCGCTTTTCATCTCGATGCCCTTGTCGGCGGCGACGCCCTTGAAAAGGCGCGCGACCTCGTCGACCACGTCGTCGGCCTCGACCACCGTGCGGTTGAGCTTCATCTCCCCCGCCTCGATCTTGGCGACGTCCAGCAACTCGTTGATCAGGTTGATCAGGTGCTGGCCGGACTTGTCGATCAGCCCGGTGAACTTGGAAATCTCGGCCTCGAAATCGGACATGGCGGCGCGCAGTGCCTGCGGCTCGGCCTCGGCATCGCGGATCGCGGCGGTCAGCGCGGCGTGGGAGCGCAGGAAGCCCAGGTTCTTGAGGAAGGCGTTGTAGCCCATCATCACCGTCAGCGGCGTGCGCAGCTCGTGGCTGATGACGTTCAGGAACTCGGACTTGGCGCGGCTGGCCTCCACGGCGGTGTCGCGGGCGTTCTTCAGCTCGGTGATATCGACGCGGAAGGCGACGATGCTGCCGTCCGGGGTGCGCCGCTCGGCCACCTTCAGCCAGCCGCCCTCGGGCGTTTTCTGCACCATCTCGGTATTGGCCTCGTGGAAGGCGGCCAAGCGCTCGGCGATCCATTCCTTCTCGCGGCCCTTGGCCTCCGGGTAGGTGCCAAGGCGCACGCCCTCGCGGATGATGTAGTCGAAGCTGATGCCCTTTTGGAACATGTGCGAATTGCGGGGGTACATCTCGCGGTAGCGCGAGTTGCACATCACGAAGCGCCCCTCGGGATCGTAGAGGGCGAAGCCGTCGTCCAGCGCCTCGATGGCGGTCATCAGGTATTGCTCGGCCACCTGCTTGTCCCGCTTCAGCGAGCGCAGGGCGAACATCACCGCGAAGAGGATCAGCCCGATCAGAAGGTGGCTTTGCCAGATCTTGGTGAAATTCTCGGACCGGACGGGCCAGCCGCCGAGGGGACGCACGCCCACCTGCCACTGCTGCAACTGCAGGTCGAAGGACTGGGTCGCCACGCGGGTTTGGAAAAGGCCAGGCTCGCCATAGACCACGTCGCGCGCGTCCTGCATGCGGCGCACCGAGACGCGGTCGCGCAGCGGGCCGGGCGGCAGGGCGTTGTCGAAGAAGGCGTCGCGGTCCATGACGACCGAGACCAGCCCCCAGAAGCTGCCGCGCTGGCGGGCCGCATCGCTGAAGACGGGCGTGCGGATCAGGAAACCCTGGTTGCCCTGCAGCAGCGTCAGCGGGCCGGCGACGATGCTGCGGCCCAGGTTCATCGCCCGGCGGATGGCGGGCAGCTGCTGGACGTGGCGCCGGTAGTCGAGGCCCAGGACCATGCGGTTCGGCTCGAGCGGGTGAACGTGCGAGACCTTGAGGTCCGGCGCCGCGGCGATGTTGACGATATCGGTCGCATCGCCCTTTAGACGCTGGGCGATGTCGGAAAACTCCTCGGGCGTCAGCTTGGTGTTGACCGACAGGATCACCCCGAGGCTGCGGGACAGCGCGATCCGGCGGTTCATCTCGTATTCCAGGCGCGCGGCCACGCTGTCGGCCTCGGCCTGAAGCTGGCGCGTCATTTCCTGTATCTGCCGCGCGTAATGGACCTTTTCGAAAAGATAGGCGGAAACCATCAGCATGGCGGCGAACAGCAGCATGCCAGCCGCATAGCCATGCTGCCGCAGTAGTTTGTCGATCCGTTTCACCTAGCCTACCCCAATCCACGTTTTGGATGTTTATTGTTTGCACCAGACCTAGCATTCGATTTGGTTAAGATCGGGGCATTTATGTGTCTATTCGCCCGTCCTGGACCGAACTGTTGCTTAATGACACGTTAACGCGGGCCGAAATCCCGCCCGGATGTGCCTTCGCGCCCACGGGACGCGCCTCGCGGGACAAGGGTGCACAACCGCCAAACTCCCGCCGCAATTGTCGTGCAGACAGAAACGGACATCCGGAATCGCCCTGGCATCGCCCCGGGCTTGCAGAATGCCCGGAGGACTGGAGAGACCATGAGAATCCTAGCGGTTGATGACGATCCGCTGGTGCTCGGGCTTCTGAAGGAAGTGCTGAGCGCGGCGGGCTACGACGACCTGACCACCCGGCCGGACGCCCAGGCGGCGTTGGAACTGGTGCGCGGCGAGCACGAGCATTTCGAATGCATCCTGCTGGACATCCAGATGCCGGGCATGAGCGGGATCGACCTCTGCGCGGCGCTTCGGGCCATTCCCGCCTACGCCGGCACGCCGATCCTGATGATCACCTCGCTGTCGGACAAGACCAACGTGACGCGGGCCTTCGCCGCGGGCGCCACCGACTACGTGACCAAGCCCTTCGACGGGGTGGAACTGGGCGCCCGCGTGCGCCTGGCCTTCCAGCTGGTGCAGCACCAGCGGCGCGAGGGCGAAGACCGCTCGCAGATCGCCGAGCTGCGCGCGCAGCTGGGCGGCGGCGTCACGGCGCAGGTTCTTTCCCCGGTCAGCGGGCTGCCCGGCGCGGTCTCCTTCCACGAGCTGGACCAATACGCCAAGGAGCTGCCGCGCGGTGTCTTCGCGATGAAGATCTTCGGCCTGCGCCTTTCCAACGCCGAAGAGCTGCGCAACAGCCACACCGCGGCCGTCTTCGACGCCTGCGTGACGCGCACCGGCGAGGCGCTGGGGCGGGTGCTGGGGCACCGGCCGTTCCTTTATTCCTACATGGGCGAGGGTCTCTTCCTGTGCATCGTCAACGGGCGTTGCGGGCTGACAGCCGCCTCGCTGCAGGATTCGCTGCAGCTTGACCTCAAGCGCGACCTGCCGCGGGCCCGGGGCGGCGCGCCGGTGGTGATCACCGTGGACACCAGCGATTCCCCCGGCGGGCGGGTCTATTCCGCCGCCACCGCCGCCACCGCGCTGGCCGAAACGGTGGCCGCGATGCGCGCCGCCGCCAAGCGCGCGCCGCGCTTCGATGCGGCCGCCCCGGCCGGCGAGACTGGCCCGGCACCGCTGCAGCTGACCTCGCCCCTGCCGCCCGAGGAAGAGGACGAGATCACCCTGGCGCGGATCGCCCGCCTCGCCTCCGGCTGACCCGGCGGGGAAATTCAGACAGACCCAACGCCCCGCCCCGCGCGGGGCGTTCGCGTTTCGGCAGGGTCAGGGCCGCGCAAGGCCCAACGAAAAACGCCGCGCTCGGGGCGCGGCGGGCGGATGAAACGCTTGAACCTATGGCCCGTGCCAGGGCCCGGCATCGCGTTCAGCTGGAGGGGAAAGTGGCGCACCGGGGAGGATTCGAACCCCCGACCCCTTGATTCGTAGTCAAGTACTCTATCCAGCTGAGCTACCGGTGCGTGGTGGCGGTGAGATACCCATATGCCCGGGGCATTGCAAGGGCGATCGGGGAGAAAATTCCGCGGCTGCGAAGAAATTTTTCCGGGCCCGCGCGGGGCGCCTAGTAATCGCCCTTCGGCAGGGTGATGGCGAAGACCGTCCCCTCCGGCCCGGTGCGCTTCAGCGCCACGCCGCCGCCGTGGCCGCGCATCAGGTCGGCGGCGATCGCCAGCCCCAGGCCCGAGCCGCCCTTGCGCGCCCCGCCCTGGAACGGCTGGAAGAGATGCTCCTGCGCCTTGGGCGGCATGCCGGGCCCGGTGTCGGACACCTCGATGGTCCAGAAGACCTCGTCCTCGTAGGCGCTGACGTTGATCTCGCCGGGCTGGCCGGCGCCGGTGATCGCCTGGCGCGCGTTGCGCACCAGGTTCGACAGCGCGCGATACAGCTGTTCGGGGTCGGCGCGCAGCGTCATGCTGGCGGGCACATCCTCGGAAAAGCTGACATCGGCGTCGCCCACGGCCAGCCGTTCGGCCTCCAACACGTCGCCGACGATCTGCGCCAGCTTCACCCGCGTCAGCGAGGGCGGCGGCTCCTCCGCCTTGCCGAAAGCCAGGGTGCTTTCGGTCAGCGAGACCGCCCGCGCGATGGAGTTCACCAGCTTCGGCGCCATGCGCTTGACGATGGGGTCCTCGCTCATCTCGATGCGGTCGGTGAACAGCTGCGCCGAGGTCAGGATGTTGCGCAGATCGTGGCTGACCTTGGCCACCGCCCCGCCGAGCTGGGCCAGACGCTCGCGCTGTTTCAGCGCGTGGGTCAGCTGGGTCTGCAGCGACTGCAGCGCCGTTTCCGCCTCGCGCAGCTCGCGGATGGTCGCCTCCGGGCGGATGATGCGGCGCGCGTCCTCGGGCGCCGCGGCATAGGTCTGGATCGCGCCCACCAGGTGCTTGATCGGCCGCACCAGGATCGCCCGCACCGCCATGAAGAGCAGCGAGGCCGTCACCACCGAGATGACCGCCGAGAGGATCAGGATGCGCAGCCCGTAATCCAGCATCGCCGCCCGCAGCGGGGCCGAGGGCATCGTCACCTCGATCAGCCGGCCGGCGTCGCGCACCGGCGCGCCGATCACCCGGATGATCTGGTTCTCCGGCGTGACCAGCCGCAGCAGCGCCGCGCCGATCAGCTCCGTCGCGCTGGCGCCGCGCAGATCGTATGTCGCCGCGATGCGCCCCGGGATGGGCGAGGACAGCACCAGCTGGCGCGCCTCGTCGCGGCGCAGCACGACGTTGTAGACCCCGGCGTGCTGCAGCAGCTCCTCCTCCAGGTCGGGGTCGATCATCTCTTCGGCCAGCAGCGCCAGCGAGGCGATCTGCGCCCGCTCCAGCCGCGCCAGCAGGTAATCCTCGCGGAAGCGCGCCACGGAGGGCACGAAGATCAACACCTCGGCCAGCATCACGAACACCGTCGTGAGAATCAGGAAGCGGCCGGAGAGGGTGTTGAGCATTGAGGCTCCGTTGCAGTCTGCGGTCAGCGTGTCAGGGTACCCAGCGTTGCACCCATCTTACCGCATGCTTCACCAATGCGTTATCGAAGAGGCGAGGGGAAAAGTAGGCCCCCGCCGCGCGCTTTCCAATCTCGCCGTAGGTCGGATAGGGCGCGACGAAGCCGGCAAGCTGGCTCATCTTCATGCGCTGCGACAGCGCCAGCGACCACAGGTTGATCTGCTCGCCCGCGCCGTGGCCGACGATGGAGGCGCCGACGGGCCGGCCGCGGTGCACCATCACCTTGATGAAACCGGCGGTTTGCCGGTCCGCGCGGGCGCGATCATTCTCGGCATAATCGAAGCGCACCACCTCCAGCGCCTCGCCATGCGCGGCGCGGGCCTGCGCCTCGGTCAGGCCGACCTGCGCCAGCTCCGGGTCGGTGTAGGTGACCCGCGGCAAATGGTCCGTGCGCGTCTTCGCCGGCAGGCCGAACAGCACTTCGCGGATCACCTGCCCGGCGTGGTAGCCGGCGACATGGGTGAACTGCAGCCCGCCCGCCACGTCGCCAACCGCGTAGACGCGGCGGTTGGAGGTCGAGCGCAGGTGCGCGTCGACCTTGATCCCGGCCTTCGTCACCTCCACCCCGCCGGCGGCGCAATCGAGGCTGTCGATGTTGGGCTTGCGCCCCACCGCGACCAACAGGTGCGAGCCGCTGAAGCTGCGGCCATCCTCCGTCTCGACGGTGATCTGCCCGTCCTCTTGCGACACGCGGCGGGCCTGGGCGCCCTCGGCCAGCTCGATCCCCTCCTCGCGCAGGCGGTCCTTGACCACTTCGGCCAGCTCCGGGTCGTCCTGGCCAAGGACCTTCTGCCCTTCCAACAGGGTGACGCGGGCGCCAAGGCGCGCATGGGCCTGCGCCATCTCGCAGCCGATCGGCCCGCCGCCGATCACCACGAGATGCTCCGGCAGCTGGCGCAGGTCGAAAAGCGTCTCGTTGGTCAGGTACGGCACCTCCTCCAGCCCCTCGATCGGCGGGACCAGCGGGGAAGAGCCGGTGGCGACGATGATCCGCCGCGCGGTGATGCGCGCCTCGCCCGCCGCGACCTCGCGTTCCGAGACGAAGCGGCCGGCGGCGCGGATCACGCGCACGCCCAGCCCCTCGAACCGCTCCTGGCTGTCGTGGGGGGCGATGCCGGCGATCACCGCGCGGACGTGGTCGTTGACGGCGGCGAAATCCACCTGCGGCTGCCGCGGCGCGATGCCGAAGACCCCGCTGTCCGCCTGTGCATGGGCGGCCTTGGCGGCGGCGATCAGCGCCTTCGACGGCACGCAGCCGTAGTTCAGGCAATCGCCGCCCATCTCGCCCGGCTCCAGCAGCACGACCCGCGCGCCCATCTGCACCGCCCCCGCCGCGACCGACAGCCCGCCCGAGCCTGCCCCCAGCACCAGAAGGTCCGTCTCGATCCGCTCCATCACAGTTCCTTTCTGCCCCTCAGGGCTTTCAGCGCCATCGGCAGCGCCGCCAGCAGGCACAGGCCCAGGATCGGCAGCAGCACCTGCGGCTCGAAGATCAGGCCCAGATCGGGCGTCTCGCCCCGGGCGAAGACCGCCCCCAGCCCGCTGCCGACCGAGGTGAAGACCAGCGCGCCGGGGATGATGCCCAGGAAGGTCGTCACCACGAAGGGCATAAGCGGCACGCCCACCAGCGCCGGCACCAGATTGGCGGCGAAGAAGGGCACCGCCGGCACCAGGCGCAAGAGCAGCAGCATCGACCAGAGGTTCTCGTCGATGCCGGACTTGACCCGGCGCACCAGCCCCTCGGCCCCTTCCATGCGCTGCGCCAGCGCGTCGCCCAGGCCCCAGCGCGCGGCCAGGAAGATCAGGCTCGCGCCCGCGGTAGCGCCGGCGACGTTGAAGAGCACGCCCGGGAAGATTCCGAACAGGAAGCCCCCCGCCAGCGTCATCACCGTGGCCCCCGGCAGGCTGAGGGCGACGATCACCACGTAAAGGCCGATGAACGCGGCGGCCGTCGCCAGGTAGTGCGAATCGCGGAACGCCAGCAGCGTCTGGCGATTCTCGCGCAGCGCCTCGAAACTCAGGTGATCGTGCAGGAAGACCGCCCCCAGCGCGGCGGCCAGGGCGATGCCCGCCAGGGGCAGAAAGCGCATGAGGCGCGGGCGTTTGCTCACGTATGATCCCTTGGTCAGCGTCCGGGCGGCAGGGCCCTTGCCCCAACATGCGGCGCGGCGCGGGCGCTGAACAGATGCATCACGCCCGGTTGAACGGCGCCGCCGCTTCCGTGATGCGGCGGGGGCTTTCGGGGCCGGCCTGTAACATCCCCGGGCGGGGCGCGCGGATTTTGTTGCAAATCGCCCCGCGGGCGTTTGACTTATCCCGGCGGCATCCCTATAGCACGGGCTTCGAATGAATTCTCTGGGCTGCGCGATTCCGCGTGCGGTCCGTCTGATCGGAGACCGAGCGATGAAACGCACCTTTCAACCCTCGAACCTGGTTCGTAAGCGCCGCCATGGCTTCCGCGCGCGCATGGCCACCAAAGCCGGCCGCAAGATCCTGAACGCACGCCGCGCCCGTGGCCGGAAGTCGCTGAGCGCCTGATCGCGTTCCAGGACCGGATTGCATGACGCCGCCGGAGGCCCCCGCGACACCGTCGGGGAACACGCCCCCGGCGGCGTCCGCATGCGCGCAGGGCGCCCCGCGCCCGCTGCTGCGCCTGCGCCAGCGCGCCGATTTCCTGGCTGCCGCCCGGGCGCGCCGGCAATCGGCCCCCGGGCTGACGCTTCAGGCCCGCCGCCGCGCCCCGGGCGAGGCGGCGCCGGCAGAGGCGGTGCGCGTCGGCTTCACCTGTTCC
>JBPEXR010000168.1:0-3096 GCA_052031355.1 Paracoccaceae bacterium | reverse complement strand
TGTTCCGCATCATGCAGGGCCAGCCGGTCTGCATTCGCCTGTTCGACCCGCCTTTGCACGAGTTCCTGCCCTCCGACCGGGCGGGCCTGCGCGATCTGGCCGAGGCGCTGGACCTGCCGCTTTCGGATGTCACCCGCCGGGTCGGGGCGCTGGTCGAATACAACCCCATGCTGGGGATGCGCGGCGTGCGCCTTGGCATCACCGTGCCCGAGATCTACGAGATGCAGGCCCGCGCCATCTTCGAGGCGACGATCGAGGCCAGCCGCGACGGCGCCCCCGTGGTGCCCGAGATCATGATCCCGCTGGTCAGTGCCCGGCGGGAAGTCGAACTGGTGAAGACCCGCGTCGATGCGGTGGCCGCCGCGGTGCGCACCGAGAAGGGCGCGCAGTTCGACTATCGCCTCGGCGTCATGGTGGAGACGCCGCGCGCCGCGCTGCGCGCCGGGGACATCGCCCAGCACGCGGCTTTCCTCAGCTTCGGGACGAATGACCTGACGCAGATGACCTACGGCCTCAGCCGCGACGACGCGGGGCGCTTCATGTCGGCCTACGTCCAGCAGGGCGTCTATCCGGAGGACCCGTTCCACGTGCTGGATTTCGAGGGCGTGGGCGAGCTTCTGAGCCTGGGCGCCGAGCGCGGCCGCGCCGCCCGCCCGGGGGTCACCTTGTCGATCTGCGGCGAGCATGGCGGCAATCCCGAATCGATTGCCTTCTGCCGGAGGGCGGGATTCAGCTATGTCTCCTGCTCGCCCTTCCGCGTTCCGGTTGCAAAGCTTGCCGCCGCGCAACTGGCCATCGCGGACAAGATGGGGTAGGGCGCTGTCGCGCGCGCCCCTTTATCTTGGGGTTGTTTAGGGCAGCAAAGCTGACAGTTAGCCTTGCAAATCGGCATGTTTTCGCCGTTTTGAGGCCTCGGGTGGACGATCGGGAACCCTTTCGTTTAGAAGATCCGTCGTTGAGGCGGTTTTGCCGCTGATCTGGGGGATACGAAAACATGAAATGGATGATTGCCGCGTTGGCCCTTTGCGCTGGCGCCATGTCCGCTGCTGCCGAAGCCCGGCTTGATGCCAACGGGACCATTGACCGGGGCGAAATCGAAACGCAGGGGGCCCTGTCCCAGACCCGCACCGCGGATCTGACGGATGCAAAGTCCAAATCGACTGCCGAAGCTGCGAGCAAGATCTACGACAGCGAATGGGTGACCAGTCAGCCGGACGCCAAGGGCGACCAGGAATGGGAATGCCTGGCCGAGGCCCTCTACTTCGAGGCGCGCGGCGAGCCGCTGCGCGGCCAGATCGCGGTGGCCGAGGTGATCCTGAACCGCGTCGACAGCGCCTTCTACCCGGACACCGTCTGCGGTGTCGTGAACCAGGGGACCGGGCGCAAGCACGCGTGCCAGTTCTCCTATACCTGCGACGGGCTGGCCGAGACCATCGCCGAGCCGCGCGCCTACCGCCGGGTGGGCAAGGTGGCCCTGCTGATGCTGCGCGGCGCGCCGCGCAAGCTGACCGAGGGCGCGACCCACTACCACACCAAGGCGGTGAACCCGCGCTGGGCCAAGGTCTTCCCGCGCACCACCACCATCGGGGCGCATCATTTCTACCGGCAGCCGACGCTGCTGACCTCCAACTGATCGGCAGGGCGGCGCTTGGCGTCGCCCTTCGCACATCCGGTGCCGCCCCGCGACTGGCGCCCGGGCGCCGGGGTTGCTAAACCCGGGCCGGGCCGCCAGGGGCCCGCAACGCGGGGCACGCCCATGAGCCAGGAAATCCGACAAGCCTTCGCCCACCCGGTGGAGCGGTCCGAGGCCGGCGGCGGCCCGCGCGGCCCGCTGGACCGCATCGCCCTGCGCGACCACGTGGTCGAGGTGGAGATCGGCGCTTTCCAGGCCGAGCGCGGCCATACCCAGCGCGTGCGTTTCAACATCGTGGTCGAGGTGCGCCGCCCTGCCGGGCCGCTGGGCGACGACGTGGACCGCATCCTCTCCTACGACAAGGTGACCGAGGCGATCGCCCACGAACTGGCGGCCGAGCGCGTCAATCTGCTGGAGACGCTGGCCGAACGGGTCGCCCGCCGCATTCTGCTGGAGCCGCAGGCCATGCGCACCTTCGTGCGGATCGAGAAGCTGGACCGCGGTCCCGGCGCGCTTGGGGTGGAGATCGTCCGCGACCGGCGCGACCTGCCACAGGACCTGCGCCGCGCCGCCGCCCGGGCCGAGGCGGACGGCCGCCCGCACCCGGTGGTGCTGTTCCTGCCCGATAGCGCGCTGGACACCCCGCGGCTGGCGGACTGGCTGGACGAGTTGCAGGCCGCGCATCTGCCGGTGCTGATCTGCGTCGGCGCCCCGCGCATGGCGCGCCCGCGCAGCGCCGCGCCCCTGGCGCAGCGCCGCATCGACCTGCTGGCGATCGAACAGAACGCCTGGGTGCTGGCAGGGCGCGATCCGCGTTGCGTGGTCGTCGACAGCCGGACGGAACTCGATTGGGCCATGCGGCACGGGCAGGTCAGCGTCTGGGCGCCCTCGAAGATCGTGCTCGATTCGGTCGAAGGCCCGCGCGGCACCAGCGCCGACGGGCTGGAGCTGGCCCTCTGGCTGGCCGAGCAGATGGAGGCGCGCGATGTCGTGCTGATCGGCGCCGATGGTGCACCAGGTGCAGGCGCCGGGGCCGAAACCACCGCGCCCGCCGCGGGCGCCGCGCCGCGCCGGCATCTGCCCGCCGACGCCCCGCGACTTCTGGACGCTTGACCGGGGCGGGCCGATGGCCCATCTGGCTGCGGCATGAGCGTTTACTTCCGCCCCCTCGTCCAGCATGCCCCACCGGGGGCGACACGCCCCGATGACGCGCTGCCGCTGGCCGGCGGGCCGCTGTGGTTCACCCATGTCGAACGGCTGGAGCGTGGCACGACGCCGCGGCTGCTGCCGGCGGCCGAGCTGCCGCAGGACTGGCGCGCCGCGCTGTGCGATCCGCGCCCCGAGGTGCTGGGCCTCGATCTGACCTACCCGCGCGTCATGGGCATTCTGAACGTGACGCCCGACAGCTTCTCGGACGGCGGGCAGAACTACCCCTCCGCCAAGGCGCTGCGCCGGGCCGAGGA
>JBPEXR010000167.1:0-3991 GCA_052031355.1 Paracoccaceae bacterium | reverse complement strand
CCGCGGCGCATCATCTCGTGGTAGCCGGCGTTGAAGCGCACCGCGTCGGCCCGGGCGCCGGTGCGGTCGAAGACCTCCAGCCGGGGCGGGTCGCGCCGGGCCTCCTGCGCGGCCTCCAGCGCCTCGGGCGCGCCGAAAAGGGCGGCGCCGCGCTCCAGCGTCGCGGCATCGCCGCCGAAGGCCCGCACCGCGCCCTGCCGCGCCGTATCCCCGCCCCAGAGGTCGTAGGCGGCGCGCGGGCGCGGCTGGTTGGCAACCTCGTGGGTTTCCAGATGCACGCGGGGCGGCAGGTCGGTCATGGCGGCATCCTTCGCAGCGGCGTTGAAGCGTCTGGCGCCCAGCCTAGATCGGGCGGTGCCCCGCCGCCAAGCGCCGCCCCGCGTGACGCTGCGGCCCGGGCGCGCATTTTTCTTACCCAAGGGATTCACAGCGCGAATCGCATGTGACATAGTGATTCGCAGTTGCCCGGCAAAGAGGCGACACCTAGAGGCAGACCATGAGCACCCCCCGTAATCGCCCCGCCTTCGGCACGATGATCTACTTCACCCTGGCCGCGTGCCTGGGGCTGTATTTCACCTTCGCCGCCGTGCAGGGTGATTACGGGCTGTTCCGCCGCGCCGAGATCGAGCGCGAGGCCGAGATCCTGACGCGCGAGCTGTCGGACCTGCACAAGGACGTGGCCGAGATGGAAAACCTGACCCGGCGCCTTTCGGACGACTACCTCGACCTCGACCTGCTGGACCAGCAGGCGCGCGACGTTCTGGGCCTGATCCGCAGCGACGAGATCGTCGTGCGCTGAGCCCCGCCCGGCGGTCGATCTGCGCTGTTGCGCCAACGGCGGATGCACAATAGTTTAATGCTAAACAAAGTGCACCGGCAGGGGGAGGCGCGCACATGGCCGCCCGGAAAAGCGCAAAGAAAGCAAACGTTTCGGCCGAAGAGCTGAAGCAATACTACCGCGACATGCTGCTGATCCGCCGCTTCGAGGAGAAGGCCGGCCAGCTGTACGGCATGGGGCTGATCGGCGGGTTCTGCCATCTCTACATCGGCCAGGAAGCGGTTGTCGTGGGGCTGGAGGCCGCGGCCGAGGACGGCGACAAGCGCATCACATCCTACCGCGACCACGGTCACATGCTGGCCTGCGGCATGGACCCGAACGGCGTCATGGCCGAGCTGACGGGGCGCATCGGCGGCTATTCCAAGGGCAAGGGCGGCTCGATGCACATGTTCAGCCGCGAGAAGCATTTCTACGGCGGTCACGGCATCGTCGGCGCGCAGGTGCCGATCGGCGCGGGGCTGGCCTTCGCGGACCGCTACCTCGGCAACGACCGGGTGACCTTCACCTACTTCGGCGACGGCGCCGCGAACCAGGGCCAGGTCTACGAGACCTTCAACATGGCCAGCCTGTGGAAGCTGCCGGTGGTCTTCGTGATCGAGAACAACCAGTACGCCATGGGGACCTCGCAGCAACGCTCGACCTCGACCCCCGACATCCACACCCGCGGCGAGGCTTTCGGCATCCCCGGCGAAGCGGTGGACGGCATGGACGTGCTGGCCGTCAAGGCGGCGGGCCAGACGGCGGTGGCGCACTGCCGCGCCGGCAAGGGGCCGTATATCCTGGAGGTGAAGACCTATCGCTACCGCGGCCATTCGATGTCGGACCCGGCCAAGTACCGCACCCGCGAGGAGGTGCAGAAGATGCGCGAAGAGCGGGACGCCATCGAGCATGTCCGCTCCATGCTGCTGTCGGGCGGGCACGCCAACGAGGACGAGCTGAAGGCCATCGACCGCGAGATCAAGCAGATCGTCAACGCCAGCGCCGATTTTGCCAAGGAAAGCCCGGAGCCGGAGGCGGCCGAGCTCTGGACCGACATCTACGCCGACAGCCTGCCGCAGGAGGCCTGAATGGCGGTGCACTTCGAGATCCACGTCGACGACATGGCGCGCGCCCAGACCTTCTACGCCAAGGTGCTGGGCTGGCGCTTCATCCCCATGGAGGGCGCAGAGGCCGAAGCCGCCGGCTACCATCTGGTCGCAGCGCCCGGCATCGGGCCGGGCGAGGCGCTGAGCGGCGCCCTGCTGCGCCGCCGCGGCGCGCCCAACGCCCCCGGCAGCGCCATCCGCGGCGCCACGCTGACCTTCGAGGTCGCCGATGTGGACAGCGCCTATGCGACCGCCCTTTCCGCGGGCGGGGCCGAGGCGCTGCCCCCGACCGATTACCCCGGCGTCGGCCGCTGCGCCTATTGCGAGGACGGCGAAGGCAATGTTTTCGGAATGATCACCCCGGCGGAGGAAAAGGCCTGACATGCCCACCGAGATCCTGATGCCCGCGCTCTCTCCGACGATGGAGGAAGGCACCCTGGCCCGCTGGCTGGTGAAAGAGGGCGACAGCGTCGCCTCCGGCGACATCCTGGCGGAGATCGAGACAGACAAGGCCACGATGGAATTCGAGGCGGTGGAGGACGGGACCATCGGCAAGCTGCTGGTGGCCGAGGGCACCGCGGGCGTGAAGGTCAACGCCCCCATCGCGCTGCTGCTGGAAGAGGGCGAAAGCCCGGACGATCTGCCGAAAGGCGCGCCGACCTCGGTGGAAACGCATCCCTCCAGCGCCCCGCCCCAGGCCCCCGCCGGGGCCGAGGCGCCCGCCCCGGCGCAGGCGCCCAGCCCCGCCCCCGCCGCCGCGAAGGCCCCCGCACCCAGGGAGCCCGAAGTGCCCGAGGGCACCGAGATGCGCACCCAGACGGTGCGCGAGGCGATCAACGCCGCCATTGCCGAGGAAATGCGCGCCGACGACAAGGTTTTCCTGATGGGCGAGGAGGTGGCCGAATACGAGGGCGCCTACAAGATCAGCCAGGGTCTGCTGGACGAGTTCGGCGCCCGCCGGGTCATCGACACGCCGATCACCGAACATGGGTTCACCGGGCTGGCGGTCGGCGCGGCCTTCGGCGGCCTGCGCCCGATCGTCGAGTTCATGACCTTCAACTTCGCCATGCAGGCCATTGACCAGATTGTGAATTCCGCCGCCAAGACACTTTACATGTCGGGCGGTCAGATGGGCTGCCCCATCGTCTTTCGCGGGCCCAACGGCGCCGCGGCCCGGGTGGCGGCGCAGCACAGCCAGGATTACGCCGCCTGGTACGCGCATATCCCCGGCCTGAAGGTGGTGCAGCCCTATTCCGCCGCCGACGCCAAGGGGCTGCTGAAATCCGCCATCCGCGATCCCAACCCGGTGATCTTCCTGGAGAACGAGATCCTCTATGGCCGCTCCTTCGAGGTCCCGGTGCTGGAGGATTTCACCCTGCCCATCGGCCGCGCGAAGATCTGGCGCGAGGGCACGGACATCACGCTGGTCAGCTTCGGCATCGGGATGAGCTACGCGCTGGAGGCCGCCGACCGGCTGGCCGAGGAAGGCATCTCCGCCGAGGTGATCGACCTGCGCAGCCTGCGCCCCATCGACTACGACACGGTGATCGAGAGCGTGAAGAAGACCAACCGCTGCGTAACGGTGGAAGAGGGTTTCCCCGTCGGCGCGATCGGCAACCATATCTCGGCCGTGCTGATGGAACGCGCCTTCGACTGGCTGGACGCCCCGGTGCTGAACCTGACCGGCAAGGACGTGCCCATGCCCTATGCCGCCAACCTTGAACGCATGGCGCTGGTCACCACCGCCGAGGTGGTCGAGGCGGCGCGCCGCAGCTGCTACCGCGGGGGGGAATAAACATGCCCACCGAGATCCTGATGCCCGCCCTGTCGCCCACGATGGAGGAAGGCACCCTGGCCCGCTGGCTGGTCAAGGAAGGCGACAGCGTCGCCGCCGGCGACCTGCTGGCGGAGATCGAGACCGACAAGGCGACCATGGAATTCGAGGCGGTCGAGGATGGCACCATCGGCAAGCTGCTGGTGGCGGAAGGCACCTCGGGCGTGAAGGTCAACGCGCCCATCGCGCTGCTTCTGGAGGAGGGCGAGGATGCCTCGGCCCTGGTGGAAGGCG
>JBPEXR010000166.1:0-4502 GCA_052031355.1 Paracoccaceae bacterium | reverse complement strand
TCGCCCTGGCCGACCACCACGTTGCCCTCGAAGACGGCGGTGCCGTCCGACTGGCTGACCGACAGGCTGTCGGCGGTCACCTCGACCGGCTGGTTCGGGTCCTGGCCCAGCGTGCCGAAGGTGATGCCGGCGCCCTGTGCGGCCCCCTCGGCCGGCACGAGAGCAAGCGCCAGCGCCAGCGCGGCGGCGCAGTGAAGAACGGCGCGGCGCGCGCCCGGCGCGATGCGGCCTGCAATACGGATCATGGCGACCCCCCCTGGTTTGCAGGATCATATAGCAGCCGAACGCCCCGGGTGAACAGCATGCGGGCATTCTCGGTGCCCTCGCCCTCGACCAGGCGCATCCGCCCGGCCTCCAGCCGGCCCATCGGCGCGGTCGCGGTGACCGACCCGTCGGAGGTGATCTCCACCCGGTTCAGGGCGGCGCGCAGGGTCTCCGTCTCCACCCGGTAACCGGCCGAGCTGCGCAGCACCACGCCGCCGGTCAGCGCGGCGCGCCCCGCCTCGGCGTCCACCGCGCCGCCGCGGGCGGTGATCGTCACCCGGCTGCCGTCGGTGAGCCGCAGCCGCGCCTCCAGCCCCTCGGCCAGGGCGGCGCCCTCCTGCGCGGGGTCTGGCCGGGCGGAGGCGGCGCTGACTGTCAGCGAGGCGCCGCTTTCGGTGGTGCCGGCGTAGAAGGGATGGGTCACCCGTTCCTCCATCGCGCGGGTGCTCAAGCCCGCGTCGCCCAGCGGCACGTCGCCATCCGGCGCCCGTTCGCGCGACAGCAGGAAGACGGTCGACAGGATCACCAGCGCCGCCAGCGGCAGGAGGATCTTCAGCCAGGCGATGAGACGCGAATATGTCACGTCGCGCAGCGCCACGGCCTAGCCCAGCCCGACCCGCAGACAGTCGTGGATGTGCAGCAAGCCGGCGGGCGCGCTTTCCCCTTCGGGGACGACGAAAAGGCAGGTGATCTTGCGCCGGTTCATGATCTGCACCGCCTCTTCGGCCAGGGCCTCGGGCGCGATGGTGGTGGGATGGGGCGTCATCACCTCGCAGGCGCGGTGCGACAGCAGCCCGTCCATGTGCCGCCGCAGGTCGCCATCGGTGATGATGCCGACCAGTTGCCCCTGCGCGTCCGTTACCCCGGCCACGCCAAAGCCCTTGCGGCTGATCTCCAGCAGCACGGTGCTCATCGCCGCGTCCTCGGGGGCCAGCGGCAGCGCGGCGCCGCGGTGCATCAGGTCGCGCACCCGGCTGAGGCGCGCGCCCAGCTTGCCGCCCGGGTGAAAGTCGCGGAAATGCTCGGGGGTGAAGCGCCGATGCTCCATCAGCGCCACGGCCAGCGCATCGCCCAGCGCCAGCGTCATGGTGGTCGAGGTCGTGGGCACCACGCCGGTGCCGCAGGCCTCCTCGGCGCGGGGCAGAACCAGCGCCACGTCGGATTGCGTCAGCAGGGTCGACTCCGGCACGCTGGCCACGCCGATCATCGGGATGTCGAAGCGCCGCGTGTAGGAGATGAGGTCCGCCAGCTCCGGCGTCTCGCCGGAATTGGACAGCACCAGCACCACGTCGCCCTGCGCCATCATGCCCAGATCGCCGTGGCTCGCCTCGGCCGGGTGGACGAAATGCGCCGGCGTGCCGGTGCTGGCGAAGGTCGCGGCGATCTTGCGCGCGATATGCCCCGATTTGCCCATCCCCGAGACGATGACCCGCCCGCGCGCCGAGAGCAGCATCCGCACCGCGCGGTCGAAGCTGTCGTCCAGCGCATCCGCCAGCGCGTCCAGCCCGCGGGCCTCGCAGCGGATGACGCGCGCGGCGCTGGCGCGGAAGGTCGCCGGCCCGCTCATGAATGCGCGAAGATGTCGGTCTCGGGCCAGCCGGCAAGGTCCAGCTCGGCCCGCATCGGCAGGAAGTCGAAACAGGCCTGCGCCATCTCGGCGCGCCCCTCGCGCGCCAGCCGGGCGTCCAGCGCCTCTTTCAGGCGGTGCAGGTACAGCACGTCCGAGGCGGCATAGGCGATCTGCGCCTCGCTCAGTTCCTCGGCGCCCCAGTCGCTGGATTGCTGCTGCTTGGAGATGTCGATCTCCAGCAGTTCCTGCAGCAGGTTCTTCAGCCCGTGCCGGTCGGTGTAGGTGCGGATCAGGCGGCTGGCGATCTTGGTGCAATAGACCGGCGCGGTGCGCACGCCGAAGGCATGTTGCAGCGCCGCGATGTCGAAGCGGCCGAAGTGGAACAGCTTCAGCACCTGCGGGTCGGCCAGCATCCGGCAGAGGTTCGGCGCCTCGGTCTGGCCCTTGGCGATCTGCACCAGGTGCGCCTCGCCGTCGCCGCCCGACAGCTGCACCACGCAGAGGCGGTCGCGCTGGGGGTTCAGGCCCATCGTCTCGCAGTCCACGGCCACCACCGGCCCAAGGTCCAGCCCATCGGGCAGATCGCCCTTGTACACGTGATTGGCCATTCCGCCGCCTCTCCTTCGTTTGCCCGTCAGATAGAGGCTTGGCGGGGGGCATGCAAGAAATGCCGCCCCATGCGCATGATCGCTGCGCCCTGGCGCGAGGGCGCCGCCGCTTGCAGCGCGCCGCCCCCGCTGGCAGACCCGGGCGCATGGACCAGCCCGCCCCGATCCCCTTCCGCCGCCATCACTTCCTCTGCGCCCTCGGCTTCGCGGGGGCGGGATACTCGGACGATTTCGTCTCTAACATGGCGCAACTCGTCGGCCTGTTGCGCGCGCCGGGGGGCGACGCGCAGCGCCTGCAGGTGACGGTGGGGGCGGATGCCATCTGCGCGCCCTGCCCCAGCCGGCGGGGCGCGGGCTGCGCGGAGGGCGCCAAGATCGCCGCGCTGGACACCCGCCACGGCGCCGCCCTTGGCCTGGCGCCGGGCGACGTCGTGAGCTGGGGCGAAGCGAAGCGCCGGATCCGCGAGCGCGTGCCGCCCGGCGCGCTGGACCGGCTTTGCGCCGGCTGCAGCTGGCTGGACCAGGGAATGTGCCGCGACGCGCTGGCGCGCCTGCACGCCGCCGCGGAAGCGAGGGTGGCGGGCGCGGCGCCTCAGGAGATCGTCTCGCCCCCGTCCGCCACCAGCGTCTGACCGGTGACATAGGCCGACGCCTCGGTCGCCAGGAACAGCGCGGCGCCGGCGATATCCTCGGGCCGGCCGATGCGGCGCAGGGGGGTGCGCGTCTCGGCCCGGCGCAGACGCTCGGGGTCCTCCCAGAGGGCACGGGCGAAATCCGTTTTCACCAGCCCCGGCGCCAGGGCGTTGACGCGGATGTTCTTCGGCCCCCATTCCACCGCCAGGTTGCGCGCCAGCGCCGCATCCGCCGCCTTGGAGATGCCATAGGCGCCGATCACCTCGTTCCCGCGCATCCCGGCGATGGAGGACAGCAGCACCACCGATCCGCCCCCCTGCGCCGCCATGTGCGGCAGCGCCATGTTGCACAGGTTCAGGACCGAGCGGACGTTGCTGCCCATGATCTTGTCGAAGGCGGCATCCTCCAGCTGCGACAGCGGCCCGTAAACCGGGTTGATCGCGGCGTTGCACACCAGCACGTCCAACCGCCCCCACTCCTGCATCACCCGGTCGACCAACGCCTGAAGCTGGTCCTTGTGGCCGATATGGCAGGGCTGGTTCAGCGCCGTGCCGCCCCCATCCTCGATCGCCTGGACCACCGGCGCGCAAGCCTCGGCGCTGCGCGAGGAGACGGCGACTTTGGCGCCATGGGCCGCGAGGCATTCGGCGATCGCGCGCCCGATGCCGCGCGATGACCCGGTGACAATGGCGGTCTTGCCGGTAAGGTCGAACATGAGGGCGCTCCCGTGTTGTGCGAAATTAGATTTTGCTTTGCGGAATATTGACCGCCGCCCCCGGAAGCTGTCAATCTTCTCCCCGAGGAGGAGCCGATGACCGCAGCCCCCATCACGCGCCTGCGCGCCCCGGAGGTTCCGGGCGAAAGGCTGATCGATTTCGCCGCCGCCCTGCGCGCGGCCGCCGCCGCGCACCCCGATGCGCCGGCGGTGATCGAGGCGCAGGACCACGACCGGCGGTGGAGCTGGGGCGCCTTTTACGCGCTGGTCAACGCGCTGGCCGAACGGCTGGCGGCCGAGGGGGTTGGCCCGGGCGAGATGGTCGCCACCCTCGCCGGAAATTCGGCGCATCACCTGGCGGCCTATTGCGCCACGGTCAGCGCCGGGGCCTGCGCGGTGCCGCTGCCCACCATGGCGACGGCCGAAAGCCTGCGCCTGATGGTGCAGAACTGCGGCGCGCGGGTTCTTTTCAGCGATGCGTCCCACCGCGAGACGGGCACGCGGCTGGGCGCCGCGCTGCACATCCCGCTGGAGGAAGCCGCCGAATGGGCCGCCGCCGGCCCCCGCGCGCAGCCCCCCGCCGGCCCCGCCGCGCCGGACCAGCTGTTCGACATGATCTATTCCTCGGGCACCACCGGGGCGCCCAAGGGCATCGCCCACGATCACCGCTTCCGCGCGCGCCAGCTGGTGCGGATGCCGCAGTTCGGCCTCG
>JBPEXR010000165.1:0-7835 GCA_052031355.1 Paracoccaceae bacterium | reverse complement strand
CATCCGCGGGCACCTCGATCTGCCCGGCCGCATCACCCCGCGGCTGGCGCGGGGTTTCCGGCATCTGCAACCACAGGATCGCGCCGCCCTCGGGCGCGCGGCTGGGGTCCAGCGCGGTGGGCTGGCCGACGCAGATCGTCGGCGCTTCGGGCAGCATGCCGCGCACCGCCTCGTTGGCGGCCTTCGACACGGCGTCGAGGCCGTCCGTCAGGTGGATCAGCGCCACGTCCGACAGGCCCTCCGTCTTCCAGGCGGGCGGCGCCTTCAGCGCGTAATGCATCTGGAAATTGCCCTTGCCGTAGCGATAGCGCGCGGTGGCGGCCGCGGCCTCGGCCGACGGATTGCGCAGCAGTTTGCCGTAAAGCTGCGTCGGCGTGACCGAAGCGACGACGTGGCGCGCGTGCAGCGCCTCGCCGTCTTCCAGCACCACGCCCTGCGCGCGCCCGCCCCGCACGACGATCTCGCGCACCTCGGCATCGGTCCGGATCTCGCCGCCCTGTTCGGTGATGAGCGCGGCGAAGGCATCCAGCAGTTTCTGCGCCCCGCCGGTGACGATTGGGGCGCCCGCGGCCTCCAGGCTGAAGGCGATGACCTTGGCCATCTGCGCGGAATAGGCGGCATCCGGGTCCAGCCCGGTGTGCAGCACCCAGGGCGCCAGCAGCGCGCGGGAGGTTTCGCTTTCGAACTCCGCCTCCAGCCAGGCGCGCGCCGGCATCAGGGCCTCGCCGGTGAAGGCCGCCAGCTTGCGCGGCCCGCGCGCCCAGAGGGCCCGGCCCAAGAGGCGCAGCATCTTGCCCGACCACAGCTTTTCGCCAAGCGCGGGGAAGATGATGTCGGCATTGGCCTGCACCGCGTCGATGCCCGCGCGCAACGCCGCGCCGTCGTTCGGGGCCAGGGCGGCGAAGGCGGCGTCGTTCTCGCCCGCCGCGCCCATCTTCAGGCGCAGCGCCGTGCCATCGGGGCGCAGCACCGCCGTGGGTGTCTGGCTGTCGGAAAAGCGCAGGCCGTGACGCTCCAGCCCGTCCTTCAGCGCGGCATAGGCCGGGCCGACGCGGAACAGCACGAAGGTCGTCGCCATGACGTCGTGCAGGTAGCCGGGGGCGGTGATCTCCTCGGTCCGGATGCAGCCGCCGATGCGGTCGTTGCGCTCCAGCACGAGGACGCGCTTGCCCCGCTGGCCCAGAAGGGCCGCGCAGACAAGCGCGTTGATGCCGCTGCCGATCAGGATGACGTCCGGCCGCGGCGCCATGGGTCAGCGCGCCTTCAGCGCCATCGCCCGGATCGGGCTGCCGGTGCCGCGTTTGATCTTCAGCGGCGCGCAGATCATGATCGCGCCCTTCGGCGGCAACTGGTCCAGGTTGGCCAGGCTTGCCAGCCCGAAGGCGTTGTCGCGGTGCAGCAGGTTGTGCGCCGGGAACGGCGGCTCCATCCCGCCGGCCTGGCCCGCATCGGTGCCGATGCACTGGCTGCCCCAGCCGACGATCTTCTTCGACAGCAGGTATTCGATGCAATCGGGCGTCGGCCCGGGGCTGTGCGGGCCGGCCTCGTCGGCGTTCAGGAAGGCGGCCTCGTCATGGGCGCGCTTGTCCCAATCGGTGCGCATGACGACCCATTCGCCCTCGCCGATCTCGCCATGCTCGGCCTCCCATTCCTTGACCATGTCGGCGGTCAGCAGGAAGTCGGGGTTCTCGGCGCTCTGGGCCGAGCAGTCGATCACGTTCACCGGGGCGACCACGCGCTGCAGGTTAAGGGTATCGGTAAAGCCGTCCTCGTAATCCTTGCCGGTGATCCAGTGGTGCGGCGCGTCGAAATGGGTGCCCGAATGCTCGCCCAGGACCATCCAGTTCCAGGCGAAGAAGGGCCCGTCCTCGTCGTATTCGCTGATCTTGTGGATCTCGACCTTGGGGGTGTTCTTCGCGAAATCCTCCGGCAGTTGCAGGATCGGCGTCTCCGGCCCCAGCGTGCCCGACAGATCGACCACCTCCACCTCGCCGCTCAGCAGCTTCGCGCCGAATTCCTGAACCAGTTCCTGTGCTGACATCGTGTCCTCCCTTCCACGTTTCAGCGAAGCGTAGACAGTAAAGTATGCGTATGCAAATATCTTGTCGCAGTGGAGGGAGGGTTTTCGATGGTGGACGCGGTGGTGATCGGCGCCGGGCACAATGGCCTGGCGGCGGCGGCAGAGCTTGCGGCCAAGGGTTGGTCGGTCGAGGTCTACGAGCAGCACGACCGCCCCGGCGGCGCGGTGCGCACCGAGGAGGTGACGCTGCCGGGCTTCCGGCACGACCTGGGCGCGATGAACCTGTCGCTTTTCGCCGGCTCCGCCTTCCACCAGACCCACGCCGAGGCCTTGGCGCAGCACGGGCTGGGCTTCGTGCCGGCCAAGCATTGCTTTGCCAGCGCCTTCCCGGACGGCCGCTGGCTGGGCATCTCGACCGACCCGGCGCTGACGCGCGCCCGCATCGCCGGGTTCAACCGCCGCGACGCGCAGCGCTGGTCCGAGTTGCTGGAGGGGTTCGGCGCCCAGGCGCCGCACATCCTGTCGGTGCTGGGCCAGCCGATGACCCTGCCCCACCTGGCGCGCACCGCCTGGCGGACCTGGCGCGCCGGCGGCCGGGCGCAGGTGCTGGAACTGGCGCGGCTGATGCTGCAATCGCCCCGCGCCTTCCTGCAGGAGAATTTCGAGGACCCGCGCGTGCAGGCCACCCTGGCCGCCTGGGGGATGCACCTCGATTTCGCGCCGGACCAGGCGGGCGGCGCGGTCTTTCCCTACCTGGAGGCGATGGCGAACCAAAGCTTCGGCATGGTGATCGGGCGCGGCGGCGCCGACGTGATGATCCGCGCCATGGTCGCGCAGATCGAGGCCGCGGGCGGCCGCGTCACCTGCGGCGCCCCCGTCACCCGCATCCTGGCCGAGGATGGCGCGGCGCGCGGGGTGGAACTGGCTGGTGGGCGGCGCGTGATGGCCCGGCGCGCGGTGATCGCCAACCTCGCCCCCCGCGGGTTGATGCAGCTTCTGAAGGGGGGCAGCGGCGCGCCCGCCTACGACCGCGCGATGCGCAATTTCCGCCACGCGCCCGGCACCTTCATGCTGCACCTCGCCCTCGATGCCCTGCCCGACTGGGCCGCGGGGGCCGAGCTGAAACGCTTTGCCTACGTGCACCTGGCGCCATCGCTGCACCAGATGCAGCGCACCTATGCCGAGGCGCAGGCCGGGCTGCTGCCGGGCGAGCCGGTGCTGGTCGTCGGCCAGCCCACGGCGATCGACCCCAGCCGCGCGCCGGCCGGCAAGCATGTCCTGTGGGTGCAGGTCCGCATGGCGCCGGCGCAGATCGCGGGGGACGCCGCCGGGCAGATCACCGCCCGCACCTGGGACGAGGCGAAGGCCCCCTTCACCGAGCGCGTGCTCGATATCCTTGAGCGTTACGCCCCCGGCTTCCGCGGGCACATCCTGGGCCAGCATGCCATGGGGCCGGAGGACCTGGAGGCGATGAACCCGAACCTTGTCGGGGGTGACCAGATCTGCGGCAGCCACCATCCGGCGCAGAACTTCCTCTTCCGCCCGGTGCCCGGCCACGCCGATTGGTCGACCCCGCTGAAACGGCTGCACCTCGTCGGCGCGGCCACCTGGCCCGGCGCCGGGGTGGGCGCCGGATCGGGCACCATGCTGGCTCGCCGGCTGGCCCGCTGAGGCGTCGCCCGCGCCACCCGTCGCCGGGGCGCAGCGCCCGCCCTGCCCGTTCCGCGGGTGCCAGTTGACCCAGGGTTATATGCATTGACAAATTTCTGAGGCAGCGCAAACATCGATGAAAGCCCAGGATTTCGGGCAATTGCAGATTTTTCAGAGAGGGCGGCAAACGCCCCGATTTCAAGACGCGGCCCCCGGGGCCGTCCAACAGCGGAGAATTTCCATGTCGCTTTCCAGACGCGCGCTACTGGGCTACGGGGCCGCGGGCCTCGGGCTGTCGTTTGCCGGGGTGCCGGGCCTTGCCGGCTCCCACTCGGGCGAGCTGACCATCGCCTACAACGTCAACCTGCCCTCTTTCGACCCGACGGTCGGCCCCTCGGCGGTGAACCCGACGATCCAGGGCATCTACCAGTCGGTCTTCGACCAGTTCATCGCCCAGGATCCCGACCTCAGCTTCACGCCCGGCCTGCTGACCGACTGGGGCTGGACCGAGGACAAGTCGAAGGTGCAGATGACCGTCCGCGAGGGCGTCAAGTGGCACGACGGCAGCCCGCTGACCCCCGAGGACGTGGTCTGGTCGCTGGAGCGCGCCGCCGATCCGGCCACCGGCAACCCGATCCAGTTCGTCTGGTCCAAGATCGGCAATTTCTCCATCGACGGGCAGAAGATCACCGCCGACGTGCTGGAGTTCGAGCCGACGCTCTTCAAGTGGATGGGCTTTTTGACCGGCTACGTGCTGCCCAAGGCCTACTACGAGAAGGTCGGCCCCGAAGGCTTCGAGGCCGCGCCCATCGGCACCGGCCCCTACATGGTCGACAAGTTCGAGCGCAACGCATTCCTGCGGCTGAAGGCGAACAAGGACTACTGGGGCGGCGCGCCGGAGTTCGAAAGCGTGACGCTGAAGTTCGTCACCGACGCCTCCTCCCGCGTGGCGGAGATCGAGAGCGGCGCCGCCGACATCACGCTGGAGATCCCCTACGAGGAGTTCGACCGCCTGACCGCCAAGGAAGGCCTCGAGGGCGTGACGACGCCGGTCTCCGACATCGGGATGATCTTCCTCAACGACATCGAGGTGATGACCGACCGCAACGTGCGCCTCGCCGCGCACCACGCGATCGACAAGCAGCTGATCGTCGACCGCCTGCTGAAGGGCTATGGCGTGCCCATCGACACGCTGCAGACGCCGGAATATTCGGCCTACGACCCCTCGATCAAGGTTGGCTACGATCCGGAGAAGGCGAAGGAATACCTCGCCCAGTCCGGCTATGGCCCAGACAACCCGGTGAAATTCACCATCCAGACCACGCGCGGCTTCAAGCCCAAGGATTACGAGATGATCCAGGCGATCGTCGGGCTGTGGCGCAAGGTGGGCATCGAGGCGGAGATCGAGGTTTACGAGATCGCCAAGCACTTCGAGCTGCGCGCCGCCGACACGCTGGCGCCCGCGGCCTTCTACAACTGGGGCAACTCGATCGGCGATCCGGCGACGTCCACCGGCTTTGCCATGTTCGGCCCCTCGCCGCATTCGGTCTGGGACGGGCAGGACCTGATCGAGATGATCGGCCCCCTTTGGGGCGAGCCGGACGAGGAGAAGCGCATCGAGGGCTACAAGGCCGTCGACCGCAAGATCGCCGAGGAAGGCTATGTCATCCCGCTGATCCAGTACGTGCAGCCCATCGTCCACAAGGCCGAGCTGGAGGTGACGCCGCATGTCTCGGGCGCGCTGCACCCCCACCGGGTCACCCGCGGCTGAGCGCAGAGGCTGACGCGACAACCGGCCGGCGCCGCCGCGCGCCGGCCGACAAGAGGCAGGCATGAACGCAAGAGCAATCTGGGCGCGGCTCTGGACCACGGCGGTCACGCTCTTCGGCGTGGCGGTGGTGGTCTTCGTCGTCATCCGCGTCGCCCCGGGCGACCCCATCGCCATGATGCTGCCGCCCGGCGCGGGTGAGGATGATATCGCCCGGCTGCGCGCCACCTACGGCCTCGACAAGTCGTTGCCCGAACAGTTCGGCATCTGGCTGTGGGGCGTGCTTCAGGGCGATTTCGGCACCTCGATCTCGCTGCGGCAGGACGTGCTGGGCATCGTGCTGGGCCGCCTGCCCGCCACGCTGGAGCTGGCCGCCCTGGCGCTGCTGATCGCCGTCGCCATCGGCTTTGCCCTGGCGGTGCTGGGCACGCGGCGCCGGCACACGCGCACCGAGGCGGCGGTGGATCTGTGGAACGGGATGACCCTTTCGGTGCCCGATTTCCTGTGGGGGCTGATCTTCATCCTGCTGCTGGGGGTGGTGGTGCCGCTCTTCCCGATCTCGGGGCGGATCTCGCCGGCGCTGGATCTCGACTATGCGACCAACTTCCTGTTGCTGGAATCCCTCCTGCGGCTGGACCTTGCCGCCACCGGCGATCTGCTGGCCCACATGGCGCTGCCGGCGCTGGCGCTGGGCCTGCCGCTGTCGGCGGTGATCGCGCAGGTTCTCAAGCAATCGCTGAAGGAGGTGATGAACCTCGACTACGTGCAACTGGCCAAGGCCAAGGGGTTCTCCGACGTCACGGTGATCTGGCGCGAGGCGATGCGCAACGCGATGCTGCCCACGCTGACGCTGGTCGGGGTGCAGTTCACCTTCCTGATCGGCGGCACGGTGATCATCGAAAAGCTCTTTTCCTACGAGGGCCTCGGCAACCTGGCCATCGACGCGGTGATCAACCGTGACTTGCCGCTGATCCAGGGGATCGTGCTGCTGTTCGCGGTGCTCTTCATCGCCATCAACCTGGTGGTGGACCTGGCCTATGCGGCGCTGAACCCGAGGCTGCGCCATGGGTGAGGCGCGCCTTCCCCTGCGGCTGTGGCTCTCGGGTGGCTGGCTGGCGCTGCTGGCGCTGGCGGCGCTTTTTGCCCCGCTCATCGCGCCGATGGACCCGCTGGCGCAGGACCTGTTCCTGGAACGCCTGCCCCCCGCCTGGCTCGCAGGGGCCGAGCCGGGGTACCTGCTGGGCACCGACAGCCTGGGCCGCGACGTGCTGAGCCGCATCCTTTACGGCGCGCGCATCGCGCTGATCGTGGCAGTGCTGGCGGGCGGCGCGGCCTGCCTGATCGGCGCGGCGCTGGGGCTGGCGGCGGGCTACTTCGGCGGCTGGACGGACCGCATCATCAGCCGCGTCATCGACATCTGGATGAGCTTTCCGCCCGTCCTTTTCGCCATCCTTCTGGTCGCGGTTCTGGGCACCGGACTGCATTCGGTGATCATCGCCATCGCGGTGATCGACTGGACGCGCTTCGCCCGCGTCATCCGCGCCGAGACGATGGCCCAGGCGCGCATGGACTACGTCGACAGCGCCCGCGTCGTGGGGCGCGGCGCGGGCTCCATCCTGCTGCGGGAGGTGCTGCCCAACGTGCTGCCTACCATCGTCGTGCTGCTGAGCCTGGAGATGGGCATCGCGGTGATCGTCGAGGCGATCCTCAGCTTCGTGAACCTCTCCATCTCCTCGGACGATCCGACCTGGGGCGGGATGATCGCCGAGGGGCGCACGCAGATCCATTTCGCCTGGTGGGTGCTGGTCTTCCCGATGATCGCGCTGTTTCTCACCGTTCTCAGCTTCAGCCAGTTCGGCGAGGGGCTGAAGGACCGCTTCGACCCGGTGCTGCAATGAGCGCGCTTCTGCAGATCGCGGACCTGAACGTCACGCTGGGCGCGCGCGGCCCGCGGCTGCTGCGCGGCGTCTCGCTGGAGGTCGCGCGGGGCGAGGTGCACGGGCTGGTGGGCGAAAGCGGCGCCGGCAAGTCGATGATCGGCAAGACCATCGCCGGGCTGCTGCCGCGGGCGCTGCGCGTGGCCAGCGGCACGGTGCGGCTGGACGGCGCCGACTTGCTGAGCATGCCCGCCCGCGCCCGCCGGCGGCAGGTGGGGGCGGATGTGGCGATCATCCCGCAGGACCCGCTGACCGCGCTGAACCCCTGCCGCCGCATCGGCGGGCAGGTGACCGACCGGCTGATCCATATCCTGGGCTGGCCCCGCGCCCGGGCCGAGGCGCGCGCCCTCGAAGTGCTGGAGGAGGTCGCCATCCGCGAGCCGGCGCGCGTGATGCGCGCCTACCCGCACGAGCTGTCGGGCGGGATGCGCCAGCGCATCCTGATCGCCGCCGCCTTCGC
>JBPEXR010000164.1:0-3897 GCA_052031355.1 Paracoccaceae bacterium | reverse complement strand
TGCAGAAGCTGAAGGACGTGGAAGGCTTCTCGACCATGTTCCTGAACTACGACCTGCTGGCGCAGCGCTGGGTGCGGTACGCCTACCTCTACCCCTTCGGCGAGACGCTGGCCGGGCTGCTGATGATCGCCGGGGCGCTGACCTGGCTTTCGGCGCCGATCGCGCTGGTGATCGGCAGCGTCGGCGCGGTCTCGGTCTTCAAGGCGGTCTATATCGACAAGCGCGAGCTGAAATGCGCCTGCGTCGGCGGGGACAGCAACGTCCCGCTGGGGTTCGTCTCGCTGACCGAGAACCTGATCATGGTCGCCATGGGCCTTTGGATGCCGCTGCGCCACGGGCTGTTCTAGGCCGCCCAGTCCGCCAGTCGGCGGGCCTGCGACAATCGGGGCGGGCACAAGCGGGTTGGGGCGCCTATATTGCATGGCGAACGCCGAAGGAGACGCCCCATGGCCCACCTCACCCGCCGCCAGGCCCTTGCCGGGGGCAGCGCCGCGCTGGCCGGCCTTGCCGCCCCCGCGCTGATCGCCGCCCCGGCCCGCGCCGCCGCCGCCTCCTCAGCGCCGCGGGTGCTGTCGATCACCCCCGCCACGTTGCCGATGCTGGGCCCCGACTGGCCCGAAACGCGACTTTGGACCTATGGCGGAAGCCTGCCGGGGCCGGAATTGCGCCTGCCCCAGGGGGCGCGGCTGCAGGTGACGGCGCGCAACGGGCTGGACCGGCCCACGACGGTGCATTGGCACGGCATCCGCCTGCCCAACGCCATGGACGGCGTGCCGCACCTGACCCAGCCGCCCATCGCGCCCGGCGAAAGCTTCGACTATGCCTTCGATCTGCCCGACGCCGGCACCTACTGGTACCACCCGCATTTCGACAGCTCCGAACAGGTGGGCCGCGGCCTTTACGGCGCGCTGATCGTCGAGGAGGACGCGCCGATCCGCGTCGACCGGGAACTGGTCTGGATGCTGGACGACTGGCGCCTGACCCGCGAGGGCCAGATCGCCGAAGATTTCGGCAATTTCCACGATGCCTCGCACGGCGGGCGGCTGGGCAATACGGTGACGATCAACGGCCGGCTGCCCGGCGAGGTGGCGCTGCGGCCGGGCGAGCGGTTGCGCCTGCGGCTGGTGAACACCGCCAACGCGCGCATCTTCGCGCTGGACTTCGGCAAGCTGGCGCCGGTGGTCATCGCCCTCGACGGCCAGCCCGTCACCCCGCATGAACCGGAGGATGGCGTCGTGGTCCTGGGCCCGGCGATGCGCGCGGACCTGGTGCTGGACGCAAGCCTTGCCCCCGGCGCGCGGCAGGTGGTGCGCGATCTGGCCTATCGCGACGCCTTCGAGGTGGTGACCCTTGCGGCCGGGGACACCCCGCTGCGCGCCGCCCCGCCCGACTGGGACATGGCCCTGCCCCCCAACCCCCTGCCCGAGCCGAACATGGACGCGGCCGAGCGGCACGAGATCGTCTTCAACGGGGGGATGATGGGCGGCGGCATGATGGGCGGCGATCCCAATGCCATGATGGCCGAGATGCGCCAGGGGCGCATGTGGTTCATCAACGGCAAGGCGGCCATGGGGCACAACCCCGAGCCTGCGCTGACCTTCGCGCTCGGCAGCACGCAGGTGCTGGCGATGGAGAACGCGACCGCCTTTCCGCACCCCATCCACCTGCACGGGCACAGCTTTCGCGTCCAGACCCGCGACGGCCAACCGGTGCCGCACCGCCCCTGGCAGGACACCGTGCTGATCGCCCCGCGCGAACGGGTGGAGATCGCCTTCGTCGCGGACAACCCCGGCGACTGGATGTTCCACTGCCACGTGCTGGAGCACCAGGAGGCGGGCATGAAAGCCGTGCTGCGCGTGACCTGAGGGCGCCGCGCCGCACGGCCCACCCGCTGCGCCTTTCCAGAGCGTAAACCGCAAAAAACCGTGCCGCGTGATCCGCGGGGGCGGCCGGCCCCGTATGCCCTGCATCGACGCCACCGACCCTTCCCCTGAAAGGACCCCCGATGACGTTCCCCCTGCCCGCGCATGCGCACAGCCTCCCCGCCCCCGCGGCGCGGGCTTTCGGCAGGTGAGAAGACCGGCGCCGGCGTCCCCCGCGCCGGCGTTCTGACCGGGCCCCGCGCCCGCAAGCCTTGCACGGAGAGCTGCCATGTCCACCTACCTGTTCACCGGTTTTGCCGGATCCGACCTGTCCGACGCCGGCCCCCTGGGCGCCGGGGCCCAATTCGTCATGCCCGCCGCCCCGGAGCTGCAATTCGCGGTCCGCGACAACGACGGGCACCTGTCGGGCGATCTGCTACGCAACGAGCGTGACGACGACCGCAGCGGCCAAACCGGCGCCATCACCCGCGACGGGGCCGAGGTCGGCAACAGCGCGCGCCTTTACGCCGAGAAGGTCTGGCACCTTACCGGCGACGATGGGCACAGCTACCGGCTGGTGCAGATCGAACAGGCCGGCAGCGACGCGGCCTATTTCACCTTCCTCGGCAAGATGCCGGAGGCGGGCGTTTCGCTGACCATCGAGGGCGCCCGCAACGTCTTCGTCGGGCTCGACTACACCGCGCTGGGCGCGGGCGATCTGCCGCAGCAGAACATCGTCGAGATTGCCGCCGGATCGGACGACTTCAACATCCTGGTGCAGGCGCTGAGCGCCGCGGGCCTGGTCGAGGCGGTGCAGAACGCCGATGACGTCACCGTCTTCGCGCCGACCGACGCTGCCTTCACCGCCCTGGCGCAGGACCTCGGCTACGATGGCGATACGGGCGACGAGGGCGCTGTCTTCGCCTTCATCGCCGAGGCGCTGGCCGGCCTCGCCCCGGACGGTGACCCGATCCCGCTGCTGACGGATATCCTGCTCTACCACGTCTCGCCCGGCGCCAAGACCGCGGCCGAGGTGGACGCGGCCGAAACGGTGGACACGCTCCTGGCCGGCGCGGGGTTTGAAACCGAGGGCAGCGAGCTGGTGGACAACGAGCCGGACATCGCCAACCCCAACATCGTGATCCCCGACATCGCCGCCACCAACGGCACCGTGCAGGTGATCGACCGGGTGCTGCTGCCGCTCGACATCCCCGGCAACACCCCGCCGCCGGAACCGGCACCGACGCTCGCCGGGCTGGTCGCGGCCAGCGGCGGCACCTTCGACGACAATGCGGGCGACTTCGACCTGCTGCTCAACGCCGTGCAGGCGGCGGGGCTGGCCGGCGCGCTGGACGATCCCGGCGCCGACCTGACGGTCTTTGCCCCGACCGACGGCGCCTTCGTCGGGCTGGCCCAGGCGCTGGGCTTTGACGGCGCGGACGAGGGCGCGGCCTTCGCCTACCTCGTGGAAGCGCTGACGCTTCTGGGCGGGGGCGATCCCATCCCGCTGCTGACCGAGGTGCTGACCTACCACGTCTCGCCCGGGGCGCAGGACGCGGCGGCGGTCCTGGCCTCCGACACGCTGGCCACCCTGCAGGGCGGCACCATCGGCGTGGAGGGCACGACCCTGGTCGACAAGGACCCGGACGTGCCGGACCCCGCGATCGTGGCCACCGACCTGGAAGCCTCCAACGGTATCGCGCATGTCATCGACGGCGTGCTTCTGCCGGCGGACCTGCTGCAGTCCGATGGGTCGAACGACGTGGACTTCATCATCGACGGCAACCGCGGCGGGCTGATCGCCACGGGGCGCGACAATGACTACGTCGACGGCAATGGCGGGCGCGACATCCTGCTGCTGGGCCGCGGGCACGACGTGGGCTTCGGCGGCAACGGGAACGATCTGCTGCGCGGCGGCAAGGGGCGCGACGCGCTGACCGGCGGCGCCGGGAACGACAAGATGATGGGCGGCCGCGGTGCCGATACCTTCATCTTCAACACCGGCGACGGCCACGACCTGATCGTCCGCTTCCAG
>JBPEXR010000163.1:0-2127 GCA_052031355.1 Paracoccaceae bacterium | reverse complement strand
GCCGGCGTCATGCCACCACCTGCGCGCGCTCGCAGGCGTCCCATTGCTCCGCCAAACCGGCGGCGGACGCGCTTTGCGCCAACGACAACCCCGGCAGCAGCGCGGAAAGGCGAGCGGTCGCAAGCTCCACCCGCTGCACCGCCTCCGCCGGCGCGGGACGCCAGGCGAAGGCCGCGCCGCGCGCCTCCAGCAGTTCCGCCATCGCCACCGGCGCGGGCCCCGCGAGGTTCAGCGCCCGCGGCAGCGACGCAGGCGGCAGGTCCAGAAGCGCCAGGAGGGCGCGCACAAGGTCCCGCGGGCCGAGGTAGGACCGCTGCGGCCCCTGCCCGTCCGCGAAACGGTCCAGCACCACCGGCGCGCCGCTGTCGCAGGCGGCGGCCAGCGAATCCGCCCCGGCCACGTTGGCCAGCCGCAGCGCCACCGCGGGCGGCATGCCGGGGGCACCGGGCGCGGGAAGCGCCGCTTCCATCGTGCGCTTGGCAGCGCCATAGGCGCTGGGGGGCGGCAGATCCTCCATCCCCGCCTCATCTCGCGCGCCGGGGCCCACCCCGTAAACCGCGGCAGAGGAAAAATGCAGCACCGCCCGCGCCTCCAGCGCCGCGCCCAGCGCCTGCGCGCGGCGGGCCAACCTTGCGTTGTCCTGCAGGTCCCGCCCCGGCCCCGGCACCGTGCCCCAGGCACCGATCACCGCGGCGCCCCGGGCGCCCGCGCCCAAGCGCGCGGCCAGCGCCGATGCCGGCTCGCCCTCGGGCCAGTCGGCGCGGGTCAGCGGCACCAGGGGCGGCGCGCCCTCCGCGGGCCAGAGCGCGCGGATCATCCGCCCCAGCTTTCCACTCGCGCCCAGCAGCAGGACGCAGAAATCTTCGGTCATTCGCCGCCCTCGTCGCGTTTGTATTTGTTTATCACCGCGCGGAAGCGCTAGAAAGATCCGAGGGACTGCGTGACGGGAGGGGACATGCCGGCTCACCTGGGGAGAAATCTACTGCTGATCGCGGCCATGAGCGTTCTGGCCGCCTGCAGCTTGCCGCGCGGTGCCGCGCTGCAATCGGAAATCATCAACGCCGCGGACAAGCCAGAGGCGAATTTCTCGGTCGTGCCGGTCACCCGCGCCTCGGCGGCGGTGATCGCCAAGTGGCCCGCCACCGGCTGGTCCGGCGGCTACACCTGGCTGCCGCGCGCCAAGGGCCCGGCCAGCACCGTGCTGGAGACCGGCGATACGGTCGACCTGGTGATCTGGGACAACGAGCCGAATTCCCTGCTGACCAGCGAAGGCGCCAAGACGGTGCGGCTGGAGGATGTCCCCGTCTCGCCTTCGGGCACGATCTTCGTGCCGTACGTCGACGAGGTGCTGGTGCGCGGGCTGACCCCGGACCGGGCGCGGGCGCGCATCCAGTCGGCGCTGGCGCCGGTGGTGCCCTCGGCGCAGGTGATCCTGACGGTCAGCACCAGCGGGCAGATCAACTCGGTCGACCTGGTGGGCGGCACGGATTCGCCCGGGCGCTTCCCGCTGCCCAGCCGCGATTACACCATCCTCAGCCTGCTGGCCGCCGGCGGCGGCATCTCGGAATCCATCGAGAACCCGCTGGTGCGGCTGATCCGCGACGGCCGCACCTACGAGATCCGGGCCGAACGCCTGTTCAGCAACGCGCATTTCAACACCACGCTGCGCGGCGGCGACAAGGTGATCGTGCAGGAGGACCGCCGCACCTTCACCGCCATCGGCGCGGCCGGGCGCGAAAGCCTGCTGACCTTCCCGCAGGAGCACCTGACGGCGATGGAGGCGGTGGCGCTGATGGGCGGGCTGTCCGACCTGCGGGCCGACCCCGAGGGCGTGCTGGTGCTGCGCGAATACGGCCCCGGCCAGGTGCGCCCCGGCCCCGCGGGGCCGGACCGCCAGCAGGTGGTCTTCACCTTCGATCTGACCAGCGCGGACGGCCTGTTCGGCGCGCGCAACTTCCAGATCCACCCCGGGGACACGGTGCTGGCCACCGAAAGCCCGGTGGCGCGGGCACAAACGATCCTGGCGCTGCTCGGCTCCACCCTCTCCTTCGTCGAGCAGGTGGCCTCGGCCGCGCCCTGAGCACGTCCTGACCCTCGGCGGCGCGCGGGGCAACCGGCGCGCCGCGG
>JBPEXR010000162.1:0-10548 GCA_052031355.1 Paracoccaceae bacterium | reverse complement strand
TCGTGTCCAGCCAGCGCGGCGAGAAGCCGGCGACCAGCCCGATCAGGATGCCGCCGGTGGCGGAGACGAGCACCACGACGATGCCCACGAAGAAGGAGAAGCGCGCCCCGTGCAGCAGCCGAGACAGCATGTCTCGGCCCAGCGGGTCGGTGCCCAGCGGGAAGGACCAGTTGCCCCCCTCTTGCCAGACCGGCGGCGTCAGCGCGTGCTCGCGGAACTGCTCGGTGGGCCCGTAGGGGGCCAGCACGTCGGCGAAGATCGCCACGATCACGAAGACGGCGAAGACGTAGAGCCCGATCACCGCGCCGCGGTTTTCCTTGAAGTAGCGCCAGAACTCGGCCAGCCGGCCGGGGCGACGCGGCGCGACGGTGCGCGCGATTTGCGAAGAAGCGTCAGCCATCAGCGTTTCCTGATCTTGGGGTTGATGAGGCCGTAGAGCAGGTCCACGGTCAGGTTCACCAGCATCACCATGACGGCGATCAGCAGCAGCCCGCCCTGCACCACCGGGTAGTCGCGGCGGAAGATCGAATCGACCATCCACTTGCCGATGCCCGGCCAGGAGAAGATCGTCTCGGTCAGGATGGCGCCGGCCATCAGCGTGCCGACCGACAGGCCGATCACGGTGATGACGGGGATCATGGCGTTGCGCAGCGCGTGCAGCCCGTTGACGCGCACCGGCGGCAGGCCCTTGGCGCGGGCGGTGCGGATGTAATCCTCGCTCAGCACTTCCAGCATGGCCGAGCGTGTCTGCCGCGCGATCACAGCCAGCGGGATCGTCGCCAGCACGATGGAGGGCAGCACCAGGTGCCGCACCGCCGAGGTGAAGGCCCCTTCCTGCCCCGACAGCAGGCTGTCGATCAGCATGAAGCCGGTGACGTCATCGAAGTAGTACAGCAGGTCGATCCGCCCGGAGACCGGCGTCCAGCCCAGGTTGCCGGAGAAGACGATGATCAGCAGCAGCGCCCACCAGAAGATCGGCATGGAGTAGCCGACCAGCGCCGTGGACATCAGCGCCCGGTCGAAGAACTTGCCGCGGTAGACGGCGGCGATCACCCCGGCCGGCAGGCCCAGGGCGATGGCGATCAGGATCGCGCAGATCGACAGCTCCAGCGTGGCGGGGAAGAGGGCGAAGAACTCGTCCCAGACCGGTTTCTTGGTGACGAAGCTTTCGCCCAGGTCGCCCTGCAGAACGCCGGTGAAATACTCCCAGAACTGCACCCAGAGCGGGTCGTTGAAGCCGTATTTCTCGGTCAGCTCGGCATAGCGTTCCTCGCTCATGCCGCGTTCGCCGGCCATGACGATGATCGGGTCGCCCGGCAGAACCCGGATGAAGGCGAAGGAGACCAGCGTGACGCCCAGGAAGGTCGGCACGAAGGTCAGCAGTCGGGACAGGAAGTATTTCAGCATGGGTCCACGATCGTCAGTTCCTTGGTATGGCGGGTCAGAACGCGGCAACCGTCCTGCGTCACGAGAACGTCGTCCTCGATCCGCACGCCGAAGGCCCCGGCCTGGTAAAGTCCGGGCTCAATAGTGATTACAGTGCCGGGTGCAACCAGTTCGCCATTGCCGCGCATCACGTAAGGCGCCTCGTGCACTGCGCGTCCCAGCCCGTGGCCGGTCTTGTGGCGGATGCGGTCGGCGAAGGGCGAGGCTTCCAGCACCGAGGTCGCCGCATCGTCGATGTCGGCGGCGCGGCAGCCGGGGCGGGCGGCGGCGATCCCGGCGAGATTGGCCTGAAGGACCACGTCGTAGACCGCGCGCTGCTCCTCGCTGGCATGGCCCAGGAACACGGTGCGCGTGATGTCCGCGTTCATCCCCTCGAAACTGGCGCCGAAGTCGAAAAGCAGCGCATCGCCCGGCCGGACCGCGTAGTCGGCCCGCGCCTTGGCGTGGGGGCGGGCGGAATTGTCCGCCGCCGCGACGATGGGCGCGAAGGCCAGACCCTCGGCCCCCTGGGCGAAAAGCGCCTGCACGAGGCGCGCCTCGATCTGCCGTTCGGTCTGGCCGGCGCGGGTGCCCTCCAGCACCTCGGCGAGGGCGGCCTCGGAAATCTCGATGGCGCGGGTCAGCTTGGCGATCTCCGCCTCGGTCTTGGCGCGCCGCAGGCCGGAAATCTGCGCCTCGGCGTCGATCACCTCCAGCCCCGGGTAGGCGCGGGTCAGGGCGTGGTGCACGAAGACGCGCATCACCTGCCCCTCGACCGCGAGGCGGCGCAGCGGCATGTGGTCGGCCAGCGCGGCGAAGGCGCCGTCGTAGCCCTGCTGGTCGCGCCAGTCGAAGACCTCTCCCTCGAAGCCGATCAGCTCGAACGAGCCCAGCTCGAGGTTGGGGACGATGGCGGCCGGGGCGCCGCGCGCCGGGATGACGATCACCAGCGGGCGCTCCTGGCTGTGGAATTCCTTGTCGTAGAGACGGGCGAAATTGGGGCCCGGCACCAGGGCCAGGGCGTCGACCTCCAGCCGTGCGGCGAGGTCGCGGTAGGGGGCGTATCTGTCCATCGGTACCTTCCGGAAAAAGCGGCGGGGGCCCGAAGGCCCCGCGCCTGTGTTCAGCGGTCCTGAGGGATCACTCCTTCAGGCTGACCTCGGTGAAGATGTGACCGCCCAGCGGGTGCACGGTGTAGCCTTCCACCTCGGGGCGGACCGGCATGAAGACCACGGAGTGCGCGATGGTCGCCCAGGGCGCCTGCTCCTTGAAGATCTTCTGCGCCTCCTCGTAGAGCTTCGTGCGCTCTTCCTGGTCGGTGCTGGTCTTGGCCTTCTGCACCAGCTCGTTGAAGGGCTCGTGGCACCACTGCGCGCGGTTGGAGCCGCCCACGGCGTCGCAGCCCAGCAGCACGGCCAGGAAGTTGTCCGGGTCGCCGTTGTCGCCGGTCCAGCCCAGCAGCACCGCGCCGTCGCGGTCCAGCTCCTTCGAGCGGCTGAGGTATTCACCCCATTCGTAGGAGACGATCTCCACGTCCACGCCGATCTTCGAGAAATCCTCCTGGATCAGCTCGGCCATGCGGCGGGCGTTGGGGTTGTAGGGACGCTGCACCGGCATCGCCCAGATCTTCATGTCGAGGTCCGTGACGCCGGCTTCCTCGAGCATCTTCTTGGCCGCCTCGGGATCGTAGGGATCATCCTCGATGGCGTCGTTGTAGCTCCACATGGTCGGCGGGATCGGGTTCTTGGCGATCTGGCCGGAGCCCTGGAAGACCACGTCGATGATGGCCTGCTTGTCGATGGCCATGTTCAGCGCCTTGCGCACCTCGGGCTTGTCGAAGGGCTCGAGCCGGGTGTTATAGGCCAGGTAGCCCACGTTCAGGCCTTCCTGCTCGAGAACGTTGATGTTCTCGTCGTCCTTCATCGCCTGCACGTCCGCCGGGTTCGGGTAGGGCATGACGTGGCATTCGCCCGCCGACAGCTTCTGGTAGCGCACCGAGGCGTCGGGGGTGATGGCGAAGACCAGGTTGTCGACCTTGGGCAGGCCTTCCTTCCAGTAGTCCTCGAAGGCCTGGTAACGGATGACCGCGTCCTTCTGGTAGGCGACGAACTGGAACGGGCCGGTGCCGATCGGGTTCTGGTTCAGCGCCTCGGGGGTGCCGGCGTCCATCATGGCGTCGGCGTATTCCTTCGACAGGATCGAGGCGAAATCCATCGCCATGTTGGCGATGATCGGCGCCTCGGGGCGGGTCAGGTGGAACTTCACCGTCATGTCGTCGACCTTCTCGATCGATTCGATCAGGTCGGACATCGACATGGCGCCGAAGTATTCCCAGGTGCCGCCGGAGACCGCGTGGTAGGGGTGGTCTTCCATGCGCTGACGCTCGAACGAGAAGATCACGTCATCGGCGTTGAAGTCGCGCGAGGGGGTGAACTGGTCGTTCGAGTGGAACTTGACGCCGGAGCGCAGCTTGAAGGTGACCTCGGTCCCGTCTTCGGAGACTTCCCAGCTTTCGGCCAGGCCCGGGACCACCTCGGTGGTGCCGGTCTTGAACTCGACCAGGCGGTTGTAGATCGGGTGCGAGGAGGCGTCGAAGGTCGTGCCGGCGGTGTAGAGCGCCGGGTCGAACCCTTCGGGCGAGCCTTCGGAGCAATAGACCAGCGTCGAGGCGCTGGCCGCCCCCGCGCTGAGCGCGGCGAGAAGGCTGCCGGTGGCCAGTAGCGATTTGAGTTTCATGAAAGTCTCCCTGACTTCTGGGTGGGTTGCTCGGGTGGGGTGCCTGCAGGTTGTCCTGCCTGGGCCGGCTTTGCGCCGGGCTTCTTCGGTTGTTCGGCAATCGCGCGCAGGGTGCCGTCCAGCCCCTGGCGCAGATGGATGTCGAGATGCTCCAGCATCGCCTCCAGGTCGTCGCCGCGGGCGCATTCGACGTAGCGGCGGTGCATCTCGTCGCGCAGGCCGATGCGGTCGTGCGCGCGCAGGTGCTGGGCGAAGTAGAACTGGATGTTGGGCTGGATGCGGCGCCAGGCGTCCATCAGCAGCGTGTGGTGGGCCAGCTCGAAGCACCAGCCGTGCAGGTGCAGCTCGGCGGCGATGGCGCCGCCCCGGTCGCCGGCCTCCAGCCGGGCCTGCAGCGCGGCGTGGCGCGCGTCCAGATCGTCCAGCGCCGAAGGGTCGCGCCGGTCCCAGCATTCGCGGAAGGCCATGCGCTCCAGCGTCAGGCGCAGCGAGTAAAGCTCTCGCAGCTCGCGGGCGGAGAAACTGCGCACGTAAAGGCCGCGGTAGGGCTGGCTGACCAGCAGGCCGCAGGCCACAAGCTCGCGGATGGCCTCGCGCAGGGGGGCGCGGCTGACGCCCAGCTGGGCCGAAAGCTCGGCCTCGGTCAGGCGCGCGCCGGGTTCGACCGCGCCGCTGACGATGCGGTCGCGCAGGGCAGCGACGATCTGCATCCGCCGGGTTTCGTCGGAAAGGGCGGGCAGTTTCATGCGCATTCCCTTTCGATCAGTTCGGCGTAGAGCTGCTGAATGCGTGCCAGCACCGGGCCGCGGCCGCCGTCGGGGCCGATGGGTTTGCCGTCGATCTCGGCCACCGGGGTCTGGCCGGCGAAGGTGCCGGTGAGGAAGGCCTCCTCGGCGCCGTAGCAATCGAGCAGGGAGAAGTTACGCTCCTGCACCTCGATGCCGTCGGCGCGGGCGAGGTCGATCACCTTCTGCCGGGTGATGCCGTTCATGCAGTAATCGCCGGTGGAGGTCATCAGAACGCCCCGGCGCACGATGAAGAAGTTGCACGAGTTCGTGGTGTTCACGAAGCCATGCGGGTCCAGCATCAGCCCTTCGTCGGCGCCGGCCTGTTCGGCCTGCAGGCAGGCGATGACGCAGTTCAGCTTGGAATGGCTGTTGTACTTGGCGTCCTGCGCCATCGGCAGGCCGCGCACCTGCGGCACGGTGGCGAGGCGCAGCCCGCGCTGTAGCCCCTCGACGGGGCGCGAATGCTCCATGATGATCGCCACGGTCGGGCCGGAGCGGCTGAGCCGCGGGTGCTGGAAGGGGCGCGTCTTCACGCCCCGCGTCACCATTAGCCGCGCGTGGACGTGGTCCTTCATGTCGTTGGCGGCGGCTGTGGCATCAAGCGCCGCGCGCATCTCCGCCCGGGTCATGCCGATGTCGAGGCTGATCGCGCGGCAGGAGGTGTAGAGCCGCTCCAGGTGTTCATCGAGGAAGGCCCAGCGGCCGTTGTGGAGGCGCAGCCCCTCCCACATGCCGTCGCCCAGCATGAACCCGCTGTCGAAGACCGAGACCTTTGCGTCGTTTCGCGGCACAAGCTGGCCGCTCAGCCAGATCAGTACCTGCGCGTTGCGCGGGTCCTCCTCGGCGCTGTGGGTCGTCTCGGGTCTCTCCTCCCCGTCCGGCATTGTCTCCCCCCGGTGCAATTCGCGCCAAGGTGGAGCATGCCGGCGGAGGGAATGTCAAATTGTAATATTGTCGACAATTCCCCCAGTTTTCCGGCATATTTTGCAATGCAAAACGAAATTCCGCTTATTGACGGAAGGGCACGCGCGTTCTACCACCTTGGGGATCCTAGGCCCGCGCCCGTGCGTCCCGCGCGCGGCGGGCTGTTGAATTTCCGCCCGAGGGAGGCCCCGACATGTCGCAGACCACCGCAACCAACCCCGTCACCGTCGAGGAAGTGGAAGGCGTCGCCCTGCTTTGTATCGACAACCCGCCGGTGAATGCCACCGGGCAGGCCGTGCGCCAGGGCCTGGACGAGGCGATCGCCGAGGTGAACGCCCGCGGCACCGCCAAGGTCATCGCCATCTACTGCGCCGGGCGCACCTTCGTCGCCGGGGCCGACATCCGCGAGTTCGGCAAGCCGCCGCAGCCCCCGGCGCTGCCCGATGTCTACGACCGGCTCGAAGCCAGCGAGATCCCGGTGATCTGCGTGATGCACGGCACCGCGCTGGGCGGCGGGCTGGAGCTGGCGCTGGCCACCCACGCCCGGGTTGGCATCCCCGGGCTGAAGGTCGGCCTGCCGGAGGTTCTGCTGGGCCTGCTGCCGGGCGCCGGCGGCACCCAGCGCCTGCCGCGGCTGACCGGCATTCCCGGCGCGCTGGACATGGTGCTGACCGGCCGCCACGTGCCGGCGGAAGAGGCGCTGAAGCTGGGCGTCATCGACCGGCTGGAGGAAGGCGCGCCGCGCGACGTCGCCCTGCGCATGGGCCAGGCGGCGATCGAGGGCACGCTGCAGACCCGCCGCACCGGCAGCCTGGAGACGACGCCCGACGAGGCGGCGCTGCAGGCCACCGCCGAGACGCTACGCAAGAAACAGCCCAACCTCTTCTCGCCGCACAAGTGCGTCGAGGCGGTCGCCGCCTCCACCAAGCCGCTGGCGGAGGGTCTGAAGACCGAGCGCGCGCTGTTCCTCGAGTGCATGGACACGCCGCAGCGTGCCGGCCTGATCCACGCCTTCTTCGGTGAACGCGCCGTCGCCAACGTGCCCGAGAAATCCGCCACCCCGCGCGATGTCGCCGCCATCGGGGTGATCGGCGGCGGGACCATGGGTTCCGGCATCGCCACCGCGGCGCTGCTGAACGGGCTGTCGGTCACGCTGGTCGAGGTCAACGAGGAGGCGCTGAACCGCGGCCGCGCCACGATCGAGAAGAACCTCGCCGGCGCCGTCAAGCGCGGCAAGCTGAGCGAGGCGAAACAGGCCGAGACGCTGGACCGGCTGACCACCTCCACCCAAATGGAGCAGCTGGCCGAGGCCGACCTCGTGATCGAGGCGGTCTTCGAGGACATGGGCGTGAAGAAGGAGATCTTCGGCAAGCTCGACAAGATCTGCAAGAAGGGGGCGGTCCTGGCCTCCAACACCTCCTACCTCGACATCAACGAGATCGCGGCCGAGACCGGGCGCCCCGAGGACGTCATCGGGCTGCACTTCTTCTCGCCCGCCCACGTGATGAAGCTGCTGGAGATCGTCGTCGCCGACAAGACCGCCCCCGAGGTGGTCGCCACCGGCTTCGCCCTGGCCAAGAAGCTGAAGAAGGTCGGCGTGCGCGCCGGGGTCTGCGACGGGTTCATCGGCAACCGCATCCTGGCGCATTACGGCAAGGAGGCCAGCTACCTCGTCCTCGACGGCGCGACGCCGCAGCAGGTCGACCAGGCGCTGGAGGATTTCGGCTTCGCCATGGGCCCGCACAAGGTGGGCGACCTGGCCGGGCTGGACATCGGCTGGGCGACGCGCAAGCGCAAGGCCGCCACGCGCGACCCGAACGAGCGCTACGCCGGCCGCGTCGCCGACATGATCTGCGAAGAGGGCTGGTTCGGCCGCAAGACGGGCCGCGGCTACTACGTCTACGACGGCGGCGAGATCACCCCCAACCCCAAGGTCGCCGAGTTCATCGAGACCGCCCGCGCCGAGGATGGCGCCAGCCCGCGCAAGATCACCGACCAGGAGATCGTCGACCGCTACATGACGGCGATGATCTCCGAAGCGGTGCGCGTGCTGGAGGACGGCATCGCCCTGCGCCCGGTCGACATCGATGTGGTCTTCCTGATGGGCTATGGCTTCCCGCGGTTCCGCGGCGGGCCGCTGCACTACGCCGACACCATCGGCGCCAAGGCCCTGGTCGAGCGGATCGAGACCTATGCCAAGGAAGATGCGCATTACTGGCAGGTGCCCGCGCTGCTGCGCAAGATGGCCGAGGATGGCACGACCTTCGCCGACATGAACAAGGAACGGTGAGATGGACCTGAGCTATTCGGCAGACGAGCGCGCCTTCCAGCGCGAGGTGCGCGACTTCCTGGCCGAGAACCTGCCCGACCACATCCGCGCCGCGGTGCGCGCGGGGGGCGAGCTGACCAAGCAGCAGATGGAGGAATGGCATGCCCTCCTCAATTCGCGCGGCTGGCTGGCCACCACCTGGCCGAAGGAATTCGGCGGCCCCGGCTGGACCCCGGTCGAGCGGCACATCTTCGAGGAAGAGTGCTGCCGCGCCTACGCCCCCCGGATCGTGCCCTTCGGCCTCAACATGCTGGGCCCGGTGCTGATCCACTTTGGCAGCGAGGCGCAGCAGCGCGAATACCTGCCGCGCATCCTCGACGGCTCCGACTGGTGGTGCCAGGGCTATTCGGAGCCCGGCGCCGGCTCGGACCTGGCCAGCCTGAAGACCCGCGCGGTGCGCGACGGCGATCACTACGTCATCAACGGCCAGAAGACCTGGACCACCCTCGGCCAGCACGCCAACAAGATCTTCTGCCTGGTGCGCACCGACCCCGAGGCCAAGCCGCAGGAGGGGATCTCCTTCGTGCTGGTCGACCTCGATACCCCGGGGATCGAGATGCGCCCGATCCGCCTGATCGAGGGCGGCCACGAGGTGAACGAGGTCTTCTTCACCGATGTGCGCGTCCCCGTCGCCAACCGCGTCGGCGAGGAGAACAAGGGCTGGACCATCGCCAAGTTCCTGCTGACGCACGAACGCACCGGCATCGCCGGCGTCGGCTTCTCCATGCAGGCGCTGGAAGAGGTGAAGGCCCTGGCCCGCAAGCAGCGGCGCGGCGGTCGCCCGCTGATCGAGGATCCGCTCTTCGCCGCCCGCATTGCGCGGGTGGAGATCGACCTCGAGGCGATGAAGATCACCAACCTGCGGATGCTCTTCAAGGCGCAGAGCCAGGGCGCCCCGGGGCCGGAAACCTCGATCCTGAAGATCAAGGGCACCGTCATCAACCAGGAGCTGCGCGATCTGGCGCGCCGCGCCCTCGGCCCCGCCGCCGCGCCCTTCCCGGGCCATGTCAGCGACGGCAACATCCTTTTCGGACCGCCCGACACCGCCAACAACGCCGCGCGCTATTTCAACAACCGCAAGACCTCGATCTTCGGCGGCTCGAACGAGATTCAGCGCAACATCCTGACCAAGACCATGCTGGAGCTCTAGGCCGATGGATTTCACCCTGACCGACGACCGCCGCATGCTGGCCGACACGCTGACGCGCTACCTGACCGACCAGTACGGGGTCGAGCATCGCAACAAGATCGCCTACGAGGCGCCGTTCCACGACCCGGCGAAATGGCAGGAACTGGCCGAGCTTGGCACCCTCTACGCCTTCGCGCCCGAGGATGAGGGCGGCATCGGCGGCACCGGCTTCGACATCACCGTGGTCTTCGAGGCGCTGGGCCGCATCGCCTGCCCCGAGCCGGTTCTGGGCGCGCTGATGGCCGCGCGCCTGCTGCGCGCCGCCGGCGCCGAGTTGGAGCCGCTGCTGAGCGGCGCCCGCCGCCACGCCGTCGCGGTGGCCGAGCTTGACGCCCCCTACGATCTGCAGGGGATCGCCGCCGAGGCGGTGAAGGACGGCGCGGGCCACCGCTTGTCGGGCCGCAAGACCGCCGTCTACGGCGGGCAGGCCGCCGATGTCTTCCTGGTCGCGGCCAAGCTGGAGGGGCGGATCGCCCTCTTCGAGGTGCCGGCCGGGGATGCCCAGGTGGTGAGCTACGCGATGATCGACGGCGGCGGCGCGGCGGAGCTTCTGCTCGACGGCACGCCGGCGAAGCTGCTGCTCGCGGATGCGGCGGAGGCCTTCGAGGATGCCGCCCGCGCCGGCGCGCTTGCGCTTTGCGCCGAGGCGGTGGGCCTGATGGAGGTGACGCATGCGATCACCCTCGACTACATGCGCCAGCGCAAGCAGTTCGGCGTGCCGATCGGCAAGTTCCAGGTGCTGCAGCACCGCGCCGTGGACATGCTGACGGAGATCGAGCAGGCGCGCTCGATCACCATCAAGGCCGCGGCAGAGCTGGAAGGCCCCGAGGCCGCGCGCTTCACCGCCATGGCCAAGGCGCTGATCGGCCAGGCCGCGCGCCTCGTCGCCGAGGAGGCGATCCAGATGCACGGCGGTATCGCCATGACCTGGGAATACCCGGTCTCGCATTTCGCCAAGCGGCTGGTGATGCTCGACGCGCAGCTTGGCGACACCGACCACCACCTGTCGCAGGTCATGGCCGGCTACGCCGCCTGATCGCCCCCGCCACTTGCGCAGGCCGGAAGCCCTTCGCCCCCGGCCTGCGCAGACGCCGAGCGATCCCCTTCATCTCGCCCCAAGTACTCCGGGGGTGAATGGCGCCCCAGGCGCCAGAGGG